>DNAU01000182.1:4490-7052 GCA_003491925.1 Chloroflexota bacterium | reverse complement strand
GCGGTGACGCTCGTACACGACCGCCTCGCCGTAGGCGGCGGCGGCGTGGGTCCCCGGCTGCAGCTTGCAGGGGTAGACACCCAGCCGCATGGTCCCGCCCTTGTTCTCGATGTCACGCTGCTCGGGGAGCAGATCGATGACCGGGTGGGCGGTGAAGGCGTTGAACTCGGTGGAGTTGACGTCCTCGGTGCCGAGCGCCGCGCGGGCGATGTCGATGGTGGCGCACTGCATCCCCAGGCAGAGGCCGAGATAGGGCACCAGGTGCTCGCGGGCGAAACGGGAGGCGAGCACCTTGCCCTCGATCCCGCGGTGGCCGAAGCCGCCCGGCACCACCACCCCGTCGACGCCCTCCAGCCGCTCGAGCTCGGGCGTCACCTCCTCTGAGCTCACCCACTCCAGGTGCAGGTCGACACCGCAGTGCGCGGCGGCGTGGCGGAGTGCCTCGGTGACACTGAGGTAGGCGTCGGGCATGGCCACGTACTTGCCGACCAGCGCGACCCGCACGGCCGGCTTGGGCGCCTGGATCCGCGCCACCATCCGGCGCCAGTCGGCGAGGTCGGGAGGGGCGGCGCTGATCCCGAGCAGCTCGACGATGTAGTCACCCAGCCCGGCCGCCTCCAGCATCAGCGGCACCTCGTAGATGGAGCGGGCATCGGGGACGTTGATCACGGCGCGCAGGGGGACGTCGCCGAAGAGCGCGATCTTCTCCTTCTGGCCGGCACCGATCGGGTGCTCGCTGCGTGCAACGATGACATCCGGCTGAATGCCGATCGAGCGCAGCTCGTTCACCGAATGCTGGGTCGGCTTGCTCTTGAACTCCTCGCTGGCGGCGATGTAAGGGACCAGCGTGAGATGGACATAGCAGACGTTGCTGCGACCGATGTCGTTCTTGAACTGACGGATCGCCTCCAGGAAGGGCAGCGACTCGATGTCACCCACGGTGCCACCCACCTCGACGATCACCACCTCCGGCTCGGGGAGCTCGTTCTCGGCAACCCGCAGCACGCGCTGCTTGATCTCGTTGGTGATGTGGGGGATGACCTGCACGGTGCCGCCGAGGTAGTCGCCGCGCCGCTCCTTGGCGATCACGCTCGCGTAGATGCGACCGGTGGTCACGTTGCTCGCCTGCGAGAGCGCGACATCGACGAAGCGCTCATAGTGGCCGAGGTCCAGATCGGTCTCGGCGCCGTCGTCGGTGACGAAGACCTCGCCGTGCTGATACGGCGACATGGTGCCGGGATCGACGTTCAGATAGGGGTCGAGCTTCTGCATCCCGACGTGGAGTCCCCGGGCCTTGAGGATCGTGCCGATGGAGGCGGCGGTGATGCCCTTGCCGAGGGAGGAGACGACACCGCCGGTCACGAACACGAACTTGGCCATCGTCGAGACCTCCCGGTGCGGGGTTTTTCCGATGTTAGCAGGCGACCGGTGCCGGTGACACGCGACCGGTCGCTCAGGTGGCACCCCGGGGCTCGAGGATCACCACGCGGGTCTCCTCGGTCGCACCCATCGTCCCGGTGAGGCTGAGCTTGGGCTGCGCCGGCAGGGCGCCATCGGTGAGTCCCATCTCCTTGGCGAAGCGGTCGAGGGGGTCGTAATCACCGGTGCCCGCCACCCCGCTGCTGCGGTACCGGACGGGGATCACGATCGCCGGAGCGATGTCATTGACGACCTTGGTGGCCGCCACGGCGCCGAGCGCGTCCACGCCGCCCACGGGCACCGCCAGCACGTCCACCCGGCCCAGCTCGTCGACCTCGTCCTCGGTGAGCTGGCGATCGAGCCTGCCCAGCGCGGCGACGCAGATCTCGTCGATCACGATCCGCATGATCGTGACGGCCCCCGCGGGCAGACCGTGGACGGTGACCCCGCGAACCTCGAACTCCCCGGGCCCGCTCACCTCCTGCGCCTGCCCGGGGCGGGGTCGGAGCCGCTCGGGAACTGTCGCGCCCTCGGTGCGGACGATGATGTCGGGCTGGCTCCGCCCGAGCCCCGGAAGCGTCGTGGCGGGTGGATCGACGAGCACCTGGACGTCATGGCCGCGCAGCCGGATGCAGGAGAGGCCGAGATAGGTGATCTCCACGTCCGAGCGATCTTAGCCGGGCGGGTGCCCGGGGCGGACCGGGATCAGCTCGCCGTTCCCGCCGGGCTCGGCGTTCCCACCGTGCTCGGCGTCCCCACCGTGATGGCGATGGTCTGGGTGGACGTCCCCCGGACAACGGTGAGCTCGGCGGTGTCGCCGGGACTGAGCCCCAGGCCGCTGGCGTCGAGCGGATGGCTGGCGTTGATCGAGATTCCGTTGACACTGGTCACGATGTCACCCACCTGGAGGCCGGCGGTGGCGGCCGGGCCCCCGGGGTCGACGGCCTCGACGAGCGCCCCCGGGGTGAGGTCCGCGGCGGCGGCGGTCACCGGGTCGATGTAGGTGGCCGCGACCCCGAAGCTCCCCTGAGCCTGGGTCGCGCCTCCGGAGACGCTGGTGAGCAGGGCGCTGGCCGCGCTCAGGGAGAGGGCGGTGAGGCCGGGCGGAGAGGGCGCCTGGGTGATGGTCATGACGATGCCGAT
>DNAU01000182.1:0-4391 GCA_003491925.1 Chloroflexota bacterium | reverse complement strand
ACCGGGGCACCGTCGGCGTCCGGCTCGGGGGTCGCGTCGATGCTGACGGCGCCCTGGACCGACTGGTCGTTGGTGGCGTCGGTGGTCACCGTCAGACCGACGGCGCTGACGTCGCCAACCCCGACGCTCAGGCCCCCAGAGGTGGTGCGGCTGAGCGCGATGGCCTCGTCGCCGATGGACGGTGGGGCGGCCGCGAAGGCGATGGGGGTGAGCCCGGTGGGGGTGAGCCCGGTCGCCGTGGTGATGCGGAGGATGGCCAGACCGTGGGTGAGGTCGATCTTGGCGATCACGGCCCCATATCCGCGCCCGTCGGGGAGCCCGACCCGGAGCTGGCTGGCGTCCTGCACCGCATGGGCGCTGGTGAGGATCAATCCGTCGGCGCTGACGATCACCCCGTCGACGAGGCTCGCCGTCCCGACCGCCAGATCGCCGGGGGTCACCGGCTGGGTGGCGATGGTGACCACCGAGGCGGCGTTCGCCTGGGCGAGCTGACCGACCGTCTGAGCCTGGCCGCCCGGCGAACCGGAGATCTCCTGGTAGACGTTCCGCTCCACCGGGCCGTAGTGCTGGTAGATGGCCCAGGCGGCCGCCCCCCCGACCAGCCCGCCGACCAGGATGGCGAGGACGACCGCGGCGAGCAGCCGGAGACCCGGACCGGGCCTGATCAGCGGCTCCGCCGGCGCGGCGGCCGGGTCGACCTCGGCGGAGGTGCCGTCGGGAGCCTCGGAGGCCGGGTGCTCGGTCATCCGGCCGGTCCCGTCGCCGCCCGCCGCTCGAGGTACCGGAGGATCCCCGCGGCGTTGCTGCGCACCCCGTTGAGGACCTCCAGCCGGCTCCGGACGGCATCGGGTTCCGCCCCGGGTGGGGCGCCATCGGCCTCCGCCAGCGCGGCGGCCAGATCCTCGACCCCCGATCCCGGGGCATCGTGGAGGACCCGCTCGGCGGTCTCGACCCACCGGTGCAGCGTCTCCTCGGCCTCGAGCAGGGCCGCCTCCGGATCCGCCACCGGACCGTAGTGGGTCAGCACCAGGCGGGAGGGACGGAGGGAGTGGAAACGGTGGAGGCTGGTCACCGCCTGTTCGAGGTCGAAGTCGGGGGGAGGGGTGGCGGGGCGCAGGGCGCCGGCCTCCGGCAGCCGCACGCCGACCGCGTCGCCGACCAGGAGGGTGCCCGACTGCTCGTCGAGGACCGCCTGATGGTGCTGGGCGTGGCCGGGCGAGTCGACCAGCCGGAGCCTCCGGCCCCCGCCGATGTCGAGGGTCATGCCGTCGCCGGCGGCCAGCACGCGGTCGGCGTCGACCGGGACCATCCGCCCGTAGAGGTCGTCGAGCAGAGGACCGTAGACACGAGCCGCCGACGAGATGAGCCGCGCCGGGTCGGCGAGGTGGCGAGCCCCCTTCTCGTGCACGACCACGGTCGCCTCGGGGAAGGCCTGGGCCACGTCGCCCACCCCGCCGGCGTGGTCGAGGTGAATGTGGGTGACCACCACCCAGCGGAGGTCACGGGGGCCCACGCCGGCGCCGGCGAGCGCCTGGATGACGGTCCCCGCCGAGGTCTGCGCACCGGTCTCGACCAGGGCCGGCTGAGGCCCCTCGACCAGGAACCCGGCGGTGAGCCGCTCCATCCCCCCGAGCAGGGTGTCGAGCTGGTGCAGCCCCGGGGCGATCTCCTCCATGGCCCCGCAGGGTACGCCACCCGAGGGGAGGCGCCCGCCGGCGCAACGGCGGGTGCGGGTCGCTAGCGCGGCGCTAGGGCGACGGCGTGGGGGACGGCGACGCGGACGGGGTCGGGAGGGACACCCCGCCGGCGGCGAGCAGCTGGTCGAGCTCGGTGATGTCGGCGTTGATGGCCGCCTGGGCCTGACCGGCCGCCGAGAGGTTCCCCGCCGCGTAGTCCGCCTTGAGGTTGGCCTCCTGGGTGACCAGGTCGCTGATGAGCGCGAGCTCCTGGGCCGTGTAGCCGCCCGACGGCGAGGTCGTGGGGCTCGCGGTCGGGGTGGCGGTCGGCGAGGGCGTCGGCGACGGCGAGGTCGACGTCGACGAGCTCGGGGGGCTCAGCCCGGCGGGCAGGGTCGTGGTGCTGTAGAGGGTCTCGATGGCGCTGGACAGACTCGTCCCCAGGGCGACGCTGTTCTGCGTGCCGACGATGACGTAGCGGAGCTGCGGGAAGCTGATCCCGCTCGACTGGTTGGGGAGCACGTAGAAGGGCCGGACGTAGAGGAAGGACTCGTCGTTGAAGGGCAGGACGATGACGTTGCCCAGGATCACCTGGGAGCCGGACTCACCGAGCAGGGTCCGCTGCTGGCTGATGGTGGGATCGGTGTTCGAGTTGTTGTCGAACTGGTAGGGCCCGCGCACGTTGGTGTTGTTGCCGAGGGGGACCGCCACCAGGGGTGGATGGTCGGTCACCGTGTAGTCGGACTCCGCCGCCAGCCACGCGGTCATGTTGCTCGCCTGTCCGCCGCTCCCGCTGTTGTAGGGGCTGAACGTCTGCATCAGGACGAACTGCGGGGTCGGGTTGCCGGGCAGGGTCAGCTCCAGGTACTGGGGCGTGGTCGGGACCGCGGTGCCGTCCGGCTGCAGCCCCTGGGAGGGGCTGTAGAAGTTGTTCTTGGAGAAGAAGTCGGAGGCCACCTGGGGGTTGGAGACGGGCAGCTGGTCGTCGACCTGGACCTGGGAGTAGACCTGGACCTGGTTGCTGAAGAGGTTCTCGGGGTAGCGCAGGTGCTGCACCAGGAAGGACGGCATCTGGCTGATCGGGTGAAGCAGCCCCGGGTAGATGGCGCTCCAGGCGGCGGTGAGGGGCTCGGTCGGGTCCACCGCGTAGAGGGTCACGGCGCAGGTGCGGGCGTTGACCACCGCCTTGACGGCGTTGCGCTGGTAAGAGATCCCGTTCACGTTGTCGGACTCGGGGAAGTTGCCGGTCTCGACGTAGGCGTCGGCGATCCACATCAGGTCACCTGTCTCTGGGTCGGCCACGATGTAGGGGTCGGAGTCGACGCTGAGGAAGGGGGCGATGCTCTCGATCCGCTGGGTGACCGTCCGGTTGATCAGCACCTTGCTCTGGCTGTTGGGGATGCCGCTCAGGAAGAGGTTGAGGCCGCCGAACTGGCTGATCGAGGTGGCCAGCTTGTCGAAGGGGTTGTTGATCGTGAAGCCGGCCATCTGGGTCCCGGCGTGCATGTAGGCATCCGGGGTGGAGGGGTAGTTGAACTCGAGCTGGTTGGTGTTGACCACCACCGGCTGGCTGGTCTGCTCGCCGCAGTAGATCTCGGGGTTGCCCCCGGTGCCGTCGAAGTCGAGTGCGGGCGGCGCGCCGGACTGGACCTGTTGGAGCGGCTCCTTGCCGTCGAGGATCTCCGGCTCCCCCTCGGGACCGATCTGGCTGACCGACACGGCGGTGATGCCGTAGCCGTGGGTGTAGACGAAGGTGTCGTTGACGAAGTTGGAGTTGGGGATGTCGCCCTCGGCGATCTCGCGGACGCCGACCATCACCTCGGTCTCCTGCCCGCTGGCGTTGGGGTAGCGGTCGACGGTGATGTTGTTGTCGAAGGTCTGGTAGGCGCGGGTCCGGTCGAGCTGGTTGAGCACCGCGGGGAGCTGGGTCGGATCCTGGACCCGGACGTTGGCGAGCGTGCCCGGATCGGCGGCGAGGTCGACGTTGAGCGTCGGGGTGACCACGGTCTTGAAGGGTTGGTTGACCACGCTCGGCTGGCTGCCGGTGGCCTGCAGGCCCCAGGCGTACCGGCTGGCGGTGAGGTAGTTGTCGATCGACTTGGCCTGGGCCGACTCGGCGTTCGGGTTGACGCTGGCGGCGGTGTACACCGCCTCCGGGATGCTGGTGAGCGCCCCGGCCAGGATCAGCCAGCCGCCCAGCAGGCCGCCGAGCCAGGCGACCGTGCGCCAGGTCGGCCGCCGCCGGCTCCTGCGCACCAGGAGGGCGATGGTCGCCACCGCGAAGAGGAGGGCGATGACCTGCAGTGCGGTGAGCACGGGAATGAGCACGTTGAGGTCGGTGGCGTTGGGCCCGACGAACGAATACTGCGAGTTGCTCTCGGTGGCGAGGTGGTAGACGCTGAAGTGGGCCCCCAGAGAGGCGAGGACGAAGATGGCCGCCAGCGCCGCCCCGGCGTGGAGGATCCCGATCCGGAGCGCATCGTCGACGCTCTTCCCCGTGGCCGGGTGGAGCTGGACGTCGACCTCCTCGGGAGCGTGGATGATCGTCAGGCTCACCGCCACCACCGCGCAAGCGCCGAGCAGGCCGAGGACCGCCGCGCCCCAGAGCAGCGCGGAGACCCCGTCGATCACGGGCAGGGTGAAGACGTAGAAGCCGTAGTCCATGTGGAAGACGGGGTCGGTGGCGCCGAAGGCGTGGCCGTGGAGGAAGAGGAG
>DNAU01000184.1:1683-3478 GCA_003491925.1 Chloroflexota bacterium | reverse complement strand
GAGAAGACGTGGTGCGAGTAGTCGGGCTGGTACTTCCGGACGAAGTCGGTTAGTCCGGGCATCGTCTCCGAGGCCTTCTTGACGACCGCCTCGGCCGCGGGAGAAGAGGGAGCTGCGCTGGCGTCCTCCCGCGCCCGATCCGCGGGAAAGCTCATGCTCGGGGCGATGCTCCAGTCGCGCCGCAGCTGACGCCTCATGGCCAGGTCGTAGCTCACGATGCGCACTATATCGGAGGCGAGGTCCGGAAGGAAAGCACCGTTTTCGTGAAAAACTTGACGAGCCGGCAGAAGCGCCCTAACCTAGTCTCCGACTAGCCCAAGCGGCCCCAGCGTCCTCCTCTCCCCCTCCAGAGTCACCAGCAGAGAGGACAGCGCGAGGTTCCCACGCCGAAGCGAGCCTCCAAGGCCGAAACGCTGCAAAAGGGAACCTACATGTCGCAGTCCTCGAACTCCGGACCCACCGTGAACGTCGCCGACCAGGGCGACGGCCCCCTGTCCGTGGACCAGACCGTGGAAGTCGGCCCGTCGTCGAACCCCGGCCCCCTCGTCAGCGCGGCCAACAAGGGCGGCCAGCCTGCCAACAGCCAGACGGTGGGACCGTCGTCCAACCCCGGCCCGCTCGTCAACGTGGCCGACCAGGGCGACGGGGAGACCTCTGTCGACCAGGCCGTCGAGGTGGGGCCCTCCTCGAACCCCGGCCCGCTGGTCAGCGCGGACGCCGAGGGACTCGTCGAACCTCTCTCGGTTGACCAGGCAGTAGAGGTCGGCCCCTCGCAGAACTCCGCCACCTCAAAGACCGCGTCGAACATGCCGGGCGAGATCGTGGAGCCGGGCGTGACCAACGCCGGAACCTACTCGCCCCAGAACGCCAAGGTAGCCAACGTCACGCAGAACAACGTCGTCGGCCAGACCTACGGCACGGGCGCCCCCAAAGACGTGTACGTATGACGCCCCTCCTCCTCCTGCCCGCGGCCCTCGGCGGCTACGCCCTCGGGGTGTCCCGTAAGGGCATGTCCATGAGAGCTCCGCAGAAGAGCGCCCCCGTCCGCGGCGTGCCCATCTTCGCGTGGGAGAAGTTCGTGGCGCTGATGGTCGTGGCGCCCAAGAAGACGGTCGCCCCGCGCGGGCGCGTCGGCATGTTCGGCATGAACGCCAGGCGCCTGTCCGACGTCGGCTTCATGAAGGGCGCGCGCAAGACGACCGTCGGGTCGGAGGCGGGCGTGTGGGCCGGGGAGTGGGTACCGCCCCTGACTCAGCAGAAGTTCCTCGAGTCGACCCCGGCGCAGTACGAGGCCTTCTCGCGCTCGATGCGTCGCATGGTCCCGAAGGTCGCGGGCATGGTCGGGACTCCGGTGGGCGGAGCCAGGGCTTCTCTCTCAGGCCTCCTCGCCGTAGGGCACCTCGCCGGCGAAGATGGCGTAGCATCCTGGGTGCGTGACCCCGCCGTGCGCGAGAAGTTCAGAGCGACGACGCACAACTTCGAGAAAGCGAACGGCCTCTTCTGAAGTTTGGAGAGACCCGAGTGGACTCACAAGAATACCGAGAGCTCAAGGAGATGATCACCGCGCTGGACCAGAAGATGACGACGATCATGACGTCGCTCAAGGCGTGCCAGAGCCGATGCTACGTGGACAACCCGCCACCCTCGGCCTCGAGGACGGGCAGGTGGCGCGGACTCGGCAGGGCACTCATCACGATGATCAAGTTCTGAAAAACCCCGACGGAGAACAGACGATGCCCCAGCTAATAGGACGACAAGAACTGGTAGGACGTGAAGAGATCTTGGGCCGCGAAGA
>DNAU01000184.1:0-1610 GCA_003491925.1 Chloroflexota bacterium | reverse complement strand
CGCGAAGAGATCTTGGGACGTGAGGAGATCTTGGGCCGAGAAGAGATCTTGGGCTCCGACTCCGGGGCTTTCGTCAGTCCGGAGGAGGAGCATTTGGCACGCGAGGAGGGTGGGGCAGAGCTGCGGGCGCTCGCCCGTCGCGGAGGCATCGACTCCAGCGGCTACAACTCCCACTGGGCCTACGTCCAGGGTCCCGAGACGAAGAAGGACGAGGCTCGCAAGGCGGACCTGTCCGCCATCGACGAGGCGCTCTCGCCCGGGCTCGCCGCCGCCATCGAGGCTCGCAAGCCCAAGGCAGCGGTCCAGGGGGAAGACAAGACCTTCCGCCAGTACATGGACGAGGCCAAGAAGTCGAAGCGGATCAGCCATGCCGACCTGGAGAACAGCGTCCAGGCCCTCGCCAGGCAGCTCGGACCGTCGACCAACCCGAGCACGCTCGAGGCGATCACGCGCGAGAACCTCACCCGGAACGGCGTGACCATCGCCGGCTGCGACACCAGCATGGGCCACGGCCGCCATCACCACAAGACCCGCGCCAAGATGGAGGCGGTCCGCCCCATCGTCAACGCGGCCCTCGCCTCGCGCCAGATGAGCAAGGCGTCCTTCGACCAGGCGGCGGCGGCGGGGGCGAACCCGGCTACGCTGCAAACATTCCTGACCTCGCACCAGGTCACCGTCATGGGCAGCTCGGACGCTCAGGATCCCGCGGTGACCGGGCACCAGGCCGCGCGCAAGCTGCTCGACGCTGCCGGCGACTCGAAGAAGATGTCCAAGGATGACTTCAACAAGGCGGTAGCGCTCTACGCCGGCCCGCAGGCGACCAAGGACGAGAAGCTCGCGGTGGGCGCCAAGATGCTCGACTTCTTGGCCAAGCGCAAGATCAAGGTGTCCTGAGACCCCGCGACCCCCACGACCCCCGGAGAGACGCACATGGCATACGACATACTGCTCGGCAAGACCCGCCGCAACTGGTCCCGCGGCTGCGGTGCCAGGTCCACGATGATCCCCCCTGAGATGCCCCAGGAGGGCGTCGCCACCATCCAGCTCACGGAAGCCGAGATGGACAAGCTGGCCGACATAGCGGCCACCAAGGTGGCGGCCGACATGGGCAACAAGGCCGCCCTCAAGAAGATGATCGTCGTCCGCAAGAACGTCGCCAAGCTGCAGAAGCAGGCCCGCAAGGGCGACCCGAAGGCCAAGCGGGCGCTCGCGGTGCTCGAGCAGAGTGGGGTGTTCCGCGACTACCAGTCGTTCAGCCTGAGCGACCTCAGCGGCGACGACGTCCCTGAGACCTCCCTCGTGCCGAACACCGCGTACCGGGCCGCGATACTCAGCCGCGCGGTCAAGGCGGCCGGCGGGCGCAAGCCCACGACCAGGCACTTCCACGCGGCCAAGAAGTCGGTCGACAAGGACATGTCGGCGGCGGGGCTCGCGCTCTACCTACCCGGAGCGCGTCCCGGCCGGATCACCCTACCGTCCTAGCACCCGCGGGCGTCATGAAGAGATCGCAGAAACTATTCCGAGACCTGGTGGGCGACAGCTTCTCCGTCACCGCCATGGACCCGGATCCGGAGTCTCCCGTCAGCGACGACGGTCTCATGCCCGTGTTC
>DNAU01000362.1 GCA_003491925.1 Chloroflexota bacterium | reverse complement strand
GCGCGCCGGGAGGCCGGTGGACGGCACCGGGTGCCCCGAGGCCCCGAAGGTGGCGCCGCGCGCCGGCACGACCGGCGGCGGCACCACCCAGAGAGAGGTCAGGCGGCGGCAGGCGCCGGCACGATCTCGGCCTCGATCTCGAGCTGGATCTTCTTGCTGACCAGCACGCCGCCGGACTCGAGCGCGACGTTCCAGGTCAGGCCCCACTCCTCGCGATCGATCTCGGCGGCGGCGGAGATCACCGCGACCGAGGTGCCCCACGGGGTCTTCTCGGTGCCGAGGAACTCGACGTCCAGGGTCAGGGGCCGGGTCTGGTCGCGGATGGTGAGGTCACCCGTGACCGCGAAGTGGCCCTGGCCGCCGGCCTTCACGGCGGTCGAGCTGAAGGTCATGGTCGGGAACTTCTCGGCGTCGAAGAAGTCGGCGGAGCGGAGGTGGGCGTCGCGCTTCTCGTCCCTGCTGGTGAGGCTGGCGACGTCGACGGTCACCTCCAGGGCGGAGGCGTCCAGGGTCTCCCCCACCCGGATCCGGGCGTCCACCTTCTCGAAGGTGCCCCGGACCTTGGTCACCACCAGGTGGCGGGCCAGGAAGCCGACGTGGGTGTGCGACGGGTCGAGGACGTACTCCCCGGCCGCGAGCGGCGGGCGGCTGGCGGTGGTGGCGGATTCGGTCATCTCTCTCTCCGATAGTTGCTTGGTCAACGGTTACTCCAGCAACTATAATGTGATGATGGTTGCGCTGTCAACCTTTGTGGGGTAGGCTTGGGACCGTGGTCACGTCTGAATTGAATCAATCTGTCCACCTGCAGGCTTGGCGCGCCCTCCTGCGCGCTCAGTCGGGGCTCGCCTGCAACCTCGAGCGCGAGCTGATGGAGGCGGAGGGGCTCCCGCTCGCCTGGTACGAGGTGCTGCTCGTCCTCGACGGTGCCCCCGAGGGGGCCGTCCGGCTGCAGCGGCTGATGGACACGGTGCTGATGACCAAGAGCGGGGTGAGCCGCCTCATCGACCGGATGGAGGCCGCCGGGCTGGTGGCCCGGACCGGCTGCCCGTCCGACCGGCGGGGCGCGTTCGCGGTCATCACCGACCCGGGGCGCGAGAAGCTGCGTCGGGCGGCTCCCGTCCACGCCAGGGGGATCGACCGCCACCTGGCCAGCGTGCTCGACGACGACGACGCCGCCCGCCTCCGCGACGCTCTCAGCGCCATCGCCGACGGCCTGGGTGGGGACGGTGCCTTCCTGGGCTGCACCGGAGGGGACGCCGAGGATCGGCTGGACCCGGCCGGGGGGCTCTCCGGCTGATCTAGGCGTTCAGCCTCCGCTCGACCCGCGTCCGGGCTCTCCGGCCCAGGCCTTCCGGGCGCGGCGGCTGGCGGCCGAGGGGCCGAGACGCCCACAATGGCGACCCGTGGCCGGACGCATCACGAGTGACAACCTCACCGAACCCGAGGCGGCGGAGCGCGCCGGCCTGATCGATGAGCTCAGCTACCGGGTCGAGCTCGAGCTGAGCGACGACCCCTCCACCCCGACCTTCCTCAGCACGACCCGGGTGGGGTTCTCGTGCCGGCGAGCCGGAGCCGAGACGTTCCTCAACCTCACCGTGGGGGCGCCGGGGCGCCTCCGCGAGGTCCTGGTCGACGGGCAGCTTTCGGCCGCCGCCGTGGAGGGCTACGACGGGGTCCGCATCCCGCTCGCGGGCCTCCCCGAGGGGCCGGTCACCGTCGACGTGGTCGCCGACTGCTCCTATGGTCGGGTGGGGGTCGGTCTCCACCGGGTCGTCGACCCCGCCGATCAGCAGGTCTACCTCTACACCCACTTCGAGCCCTTCGACGCCCACAAGGTCTTCGCCTGCTTCGACCAGCCGGACCTCAAGGGCGCCTTCACGGTGGCGGTGCGCGCGCCGGTCGCCTGGGAGGTCTGCGGCAACGGCCGGGTGCTGGGCCGGGACGATCACGGCGACGGCAGCCGCACCTGGCGGTTCAATGCCACCCCTCCCCTCCCCACCTACCTGATGGCGGTCGCGGCCGGCGACTTCCGGGTGGTCGAGAGCGACCACAAGGGGGTGCGGCTCGGCCTCTACGCGCGCCGATCGCTGGCCCCCCAGCTCGAGGAGCAGGCCGGCGAGCTGTTCGAGATCACCAGCCAGGGCCTCGACTTCTTCGCCGAGGAGTTCGGCCTCGACCACCAGTTCGACGAGTACAACCAGCTCTTCGTACCCGAATTCAACATGGGGGCGATGGAGAACCCGGGCTGCGTCACGTTCAACGAGATGTACATCTTCCGCAGCCGGGCGACCGAGCTGCAGCGGGCGCGGCGGGCCGAGGTGATCGTCCACGAGATGGCCCACGTCTGCGGCTTCGGGGACGTCGCCACCATGCGCTGGTGGGGCGACCTCTGGCTCAACGAGACCTTCGCCACCTACATGTCCAACAAGGCGATGGTCACCGCCACCGCCTACACCAACGCCTGGGTGGACTTCGCCAACACCATGAAGTCCGCGGCCGCCCGCCAGGACCAGCTCCCCTCGACCCACCCCATCTCCACCCCCTGCGCCGACACCAACGAGGTCCGCCAGAACTTCGACGGGATCACCTACCAGAAGGGCGCCGCGGTGCTCAAGCAGCTGGTCGCCTGGGTCGGTGACGCCGCCTTCACCGCCGGGGTGCGCGACTACTTCCGTCGCTACCGCTGGGGCAACGCGAGCCTGCGCGAGTTCCTGGCCTGCATCGAGACCGCCTCGGGGCGCGACCTCGGTCCCTGGGCGGCGGAGTGGCTGCGGACCGCCGGCATGAACACACTGCATCCGGAGATCGAGGTGCGCGAGGGTCGCATCGAGAGCCTGACCATCGTGCAGACGGCGGCCCCGGCGCATCCCACCCTGCGCTCCCACCACGTCCGGGTCGGTCTCTACCGCCTCGAGCAGGGCCGTCTGGTCCGGTTCCGCCAGGTCGACACCGAGGTGTGCGGCGAGCGCACCTCCGTCGGGGAGCTGCGCGGGGAGCCGCTCGCCGACCTGACCCTGGTCAACGACGACGATCTCACCTTCGCCAAGCTGCGCTTCGACCCCACCTCGATGCGCACCCTGCTGCAGGACCTCGGCGGCCTCGAGGACCCCCTCGCCCGGTCGCTCTGCTGGGCCGCGCTCTGGGACATGACCCGCGACGCCGAGCTGCCCACCCGCGACTTCGTCGAGGCCGTGCTCCGCCACGCCCGGGTGGAGACCGAGGTCACCGTCCTCGAGCGGCTGCTCAGCCAGGCGGTCGCGGCCATCGATCAGTTCGGCGACCCGGCCAACCGCGGGGCGGCACGCGCCCGGGTGGCGGTGGCGTCGTGGGAGCGGCTGGTGGCCGCGGAGCCGGGCGGTGACGTCCAGCTCACCTGGGCGCGGGCTCACATCGCGACGACCGATGCCGGCGCCGACCTCGAGCGGCTGGAGCGGCTCCTCGACGGTGCCGAGAGCGTGCCCGGGCTCGCCATCGACAACGACCTCCGCTGGATGATCGTGGGCCGGCTCGCCTGCCTGGGTCGAGACGCGGAGCTGCGCATCGAGGCCCAGCTCGCCACCGACGACACCGACTTCGGCCGCCGCCGGGCGGCCGCCTGCCGGGCCGCCCAGCCCGATCCCGACGCCAAGCGCGCCGCCTTCGACCTGGTGGTGAAGGGGACGGAGCTCCCGCTCCAGATGCAGCACGCGCTGATGGGCGGGTTCGGCGTGGGGCCCTTCGCGGTGGGTGGATTGGTTCAATGGGGCGAGCAGCAGACCGCTCTCCTCCGCCCCTACGTGGCGCGGTGGATCGAGCAGGTGCCCCGCTTCTGGGCCCGGCGCAGCTCCGAGGAGGCGGAGAGCTTCACCGAGTTCCTCTACCCCCGCCAGCTGGTCGAGCCGGCGACGCTCGCCGCCGCGGACCGGGCGCTGGCGGCGATCCGGGGCTCCGCCGACCTCTCCGAGTCGACCCAGCGCTCCGCCTCCCGGCCGATCGTCGAGGGACGGGACGGGACCGAGAGGGCGATGAGGGCCCGCGCCTGCGACACCGCCGCGGCGGGCCGCTGATTTCCGTCCGGCTCGGCGTCGGCTCGTCCGTCGGCTCGGTCATGCACCTGAGTGCACTCCCTCGCCTTGCTCCTCGCCTCCTTGATCCGAACGGTCTCAGTGGCCCTTGGAGGGAGCTGAGCGCCGCTCAGGCGGAGACGGGCGGCGCCTCCGCGGCCAGGGACACCTCGTAGCCGCAGGGCAGCTCGGCGGGGATCTCGGGCGAGCTGACCCGGCCGTAGATGGAGAGCAGCAGGTCGACCATCCGTCCCCAGGAGAAGGTGGCGGCGCGGCGGCGGGCCGCCTCCCCCATCCGCTCCCGGCCGGCCTCGTCGTGGAGGATGGCGGAGATCGCGGCGCAGTAGTCGCGCGGCTCGCGCCCCTCGACCAGCTTGCCGGTCTCCTCGTCGGCCACCACCTCGGGCAGGCCCCCGACGTGGGAGGCCACCACCGGGGTTCCCTGCGCCTGCGCCTCCAGCGCCACCAGGCCAAAGGTCTCCACCCGCGACGGCACCACGCAGACGTCGGCCAGGGCGTAGTAGCGGGCCAGCCGCTCGTGGGGCACCGCCCCGAGGAACCGGATGCGGTCCAGGATCCCGGCGCGATCGGCGAGCCGCTCCAGCCGGCGCCGCTCCCCGCCGTGACTGGCCCGGGCGCCGTCGCCGCTGTCGTCGCCGATGAAGAGGCAGACCACGTCCTGCAGGTGGGGGTCGCGGTCCATCTCGGCGATCGCCTCGATCAGGGTGTCCGCCCCCTTGAGCGGCTCCAGCCTGCCGGCGAAGAGGACCACCCGGCGGCCGGCCACGTCCAGCTCGTCGCGCAGCTCGGCGACGGCGGCGGGATCGGCGGGGTGCAGGTCCACCCCGGGCTCGGCGACGCAGATCCGAACCGGGTTCGCCCCGTACAGGCGCACCAGAGCGCGACCCTCGGCACGGCTCATCGCCACCATCCGGTCGCACTCCGCGGCCAGCACCTCCTCGACGCGGCCGCGCTCGAGGTCGGGAGGGAGCCCGGCGGCCTCCTTCATCCGGGCCAGCGAGTGGAAGGACTGGACCCAGGGGATGCCCAGCCGCTCCCGGACCCGGCGCGCCGGCGGCCCGCTCAGCCAGTAGTGGGCGTGGACCAGGCGGTAGGAACGGCTCTCCGAGGCGGCGTGGGCCAGCAGGGCGTCGGCGAAGGGGTCGAGCAGTGCCGGCAGCTCCTGCTTGGGGATCGGGTGGGGCGGTCCCACGTCGAGCAGGACCAGCCGGCTGCCCGGGGCGATCAGCCGCTCAGCGGGGAGGTGCGGGTCGTCCCGGCGGACGAAGACGTCGGTCGGCACCCCGCGCTCCGCCAGGCCCTCGCAGAGCCGGCGGACCCCGATGTTCATCCCGCCGTTGTCCCCGCGCCCCAGCTCGCTGAGGGGGGAGGCGTGGACCGAGACGACGGCGATCGCACGACCAGTCGGCTCGGCCATGGTCGCAAGTCTACGAGGAAGGCTCGTTGCGCCGTCAACCACCCCGGATCGGCTGGGATCGCTCCCAACTTCTCAGCACGGCTGAGACGGGACAGCCGGATTCGCCCGGCTCAGAGCAGCCGCTCGACGGGCGCCCGCCGCCTCCCGCTGGCTGGCCGCGTCACTCCGGCCAGTACTGCTCCTCGTGGACGGCCGCGTCCTCGAACCCGCCCCGGCGGAGCGCGCCCTTGACGTTGTCGATCATCTGCGGGTTGCCGCAGATGAACGCGGAGGCCGACCCGGGCCTGAGCTCGAAGCGGTCGGCATGCTTGCGCACCACGTCCTCGACCCGGCCCCGCTCCCCCGGCCAGTTGGGGTCCAGCCAGGGGCGGCTGATGGTGGGGACGTACTCGAACCATTCGAACTTCTCGGTCAGCGCCCGCATCTCGTCCAGGTAGCCGAACTCGGAGGAGACGCTGGCGCCGTGGAGGAGGACGACCTTCCCCTCCGGCGCCCACTCGCCGCGCTCGGCCCGGCGGATCAGGGTGCGGAGGCAGGAGAGGAAGGGGGCGATGCCGGTGACCGTGGCCACGAAGAGGTGGGCCTGGCCGGCAACCGGTGCCTCGCGGAGGAAGAGCCCCTTGCACCGGCGGCGGACGGGCATCTCCGCGCCGACGCCCAGC
>DNAU01000202.1:8225-9534 GCA_003491925.1 Chloroflexota bacterium | reverse complement strand
TGATGCTTCTATGGTTGTCAAGCAGCCCGGGCAAGTTCACGCTCGGCGGCGATGACTCGGAAGACCTCGCGTGCGACGTAGCGCTTGAGGCAGCGGATGATCTCCCTCTTGGAGAGGCCCTCGGCGGTTCTGCGGGCCACGTAGTCCCTGGTCGGCTGATGCCACCGGAGGCGACCGACGACGATGCGCCAGAGGGCGTTGTTGGCCTGCCGGTTGCCGCCGCGGTTGAGCCGATGGCGGCCGGTCGTCTTGCCGGATGAGGCTGGCAGGGGCGCCACGCCGCAGAGCTGCGCGAAGCTGGCCTCGGAGCGCAACCTCTCGGGGTTGTCGCCAGCGGCCACCAGAAGGGCTCCCGCCACATCGGGGCCGACCCCCTTGAGGGCGCACAGCTCGGGGGCGACCTCCTGGGTGAGACGCTCGAGCTCGACGTTCAGCGTGGCGATCTCGTCGCCGAGGTACTGATGGCGTCGCGCCAGGCCCCGCAGGGCCATCTTGGCCGCCGCCGTCGGCGTGGTGATCGGTCCGGGCCGGAACGCCGCCAGGGTCTCGAGGAGGCTCGTGCCGGTGAGCGGCCGCAGCTGCTCGCGGAGATCAGCCGGAGCCGTGACCAGCAGGGAGTGGATCTGGTTGACGATCTGCGTGGTGCTGTGGACGGCGGAGCGGCGAGCCACCCGCAGGGTGCGGATCATGCCCACGCGGTCCTCGTCGCTCTTGGGGACCGAGGATGCTTCACCGGAGAGCACGGCCCGAGCCGCCGCCTCGGCGTCGATGGGATCCGACTTGCCGCGTGCATGACGGGTCTGGCGGTTGGGCCGGTTGATCTCGATCACCGTGCAGCCAGCATGGCGCAGGTGGCGTGCCAGGCCGGCCCCGTAGGCGCCGGTGCCCTCGACGCCGAAGCGAGGGGTCGCATCACCGAAGGCCTGGGCCCAGCGCAGCAGACGGCCGTAGCCGGCGGGGGTGGTGGGGATCTCGAGATGGCCCAGTGGCCACCCGAGATCGCTGGTGAAGGCTGCGGCCACGTGGACCTCACCGTGGGTGTCGACGCCGACGGTGACGCCGGCGGCGATGTCGTGTGCCATGCTTCCAGATGCCATCCTCATGTCCTCAACACCCCCGCTCTGCGGGGCCTGACTGGGGTTGGTGAGTCAGTGGGGCGGGCGGACAGGACTGAAACGGGTCCGCAGGGCGCGCTTCTATGAGGTCACGTCCCGTCCCCACTGATGACACCGGCGAACCTTCCGTAGAACGGGTCGACAGATCAATTTGAAGGCACGCGCGAGGCCGGTGAGTAAGGGGGTCAGGCCCG
>DNAU01000202.1:0-8124 GCA_003491925.1 Chloroflexota bacterium | reverse complement strand
GGCGGCACCGGGCTGGCGCCAGGGGTTCTGCACACTGTCCACCATTGTTCAGCCCCCCTCTCCCGCACCCTCACCCCCCAGCTACGACTACTACTTGTCCACACCCCCAGATTCTTTCAGTACGAGTAAGGGTTGTAGCCGGACTCACATGCGGCCGTGCTGATCAGCCACGACGGATCCACCCCGTGGGCCTGCGCCGCGGCGGTGATGATGGCCACGATCTGAGCACCCGAGTAGCTGATCCGGGGCGGGGCCGGGGCCGGGGCCACCACGGTGTGCCGCTGCGCCGGCTTGGCCGACGGCGATGGCGATGCCGGCTCGAGCGGGACCTTCAGCATCAGCACGGGCAACGGTGACGGGACCGCGGCGGTGGCCATCGGTATCCGGAACGACCAGGGCGTCGACGATGCGGATGCCGATACCCCATGGCGCGCAACGGAGAAATCGTCGACATGCGGCGTCCTGCCCTGCAATGCGGGCTGCAGCGCGGTCAGCGCCGCCAGCGCCACCAGCGCCAGGCCGGTCGACCAGGCGGGGATGTGAGCGCGGGCGAGGAGACGACGCATGAGGGGCAACCTCCGGCTGTCGGTGCCTCGTGCCACGCCCGGCTCGATCGCTCGGTCAAGGGCAGGCGACGATGCACCTGGGCTTCAGTTCCACCGATGAGAGGGCCGGTGGGCCGCGAACCGGTGAGATATCGCTCTCACCGTATGCGAAATCTGGACCTTCTGCGATCCGCGACGGACGCACCCTAACATGGCGGCGCCGAGCGCCGCAACCCCGATCACTGCTCCGAATACGAAACCGGGGTTTCCGCGTGGCTCTGCAGCACCACCTCCATCCGATGGTTTGTGTCAATCCTGTCACGCATTGTCGCGTGGCGGGCCACCTCATGATCGCCCTGGTGCGACAAGGGGTTTCCGATCAGCACGGCGGTGCCGAGGCGGCCCGGCTCAGCTCGGCAGCTATCACACGCTCGTGTGAGAAGGCCTGCCGTTCGCGCTCCCATGGGTGGACAGGCTCACGACTCGCTCGTGTGAGAAGGCCGGCCACTCGTGGTGTGCACGGACGACTCGCGCGTGTAGGTTGGACAGGCGACTCGCGGGTGTGGGCAGGCGCGCGACTCGCGCGTGCAGCTGAACGGACGACTCGCCGGTGTGGAGCGACGCCCGCATCACGCGTGCAGGCCGACGGGCGAGTTGCCCGTGTGGATATGCTGCCCTTGATGGTGGCCGGGGCCTGCTGAGCTCTGCTCCGCCGTCCACCGACCGGCGAGCCCCGGCTCAGGGCGTCGGCAGCACCCGCGCCCCACCGGTGGGTGGCAAGCCCACCACCACGCGCATCGCCAGCGCGCGATAGGGGACGGTTTCGGGACATTGGACCGCGGTCCACCGGTTGGGACAGCTCCAGCCGGAGCCCAGCCTCGGCTCGTAGGTCATCGGCAGATGGCAGCGGGGACAGTCGGGCGCGACCGGGGGCCCCGGCCGGGTGAGGGCGGCCGCCCGGAGGAGATCGGCCAGGTCGTGCTGATCCCAGAGGGTCACGCCGTGCTGCCGCGCATACGCGATCGTGCCGCGGGTGTAGACCGCGGTCGTCACCACGAGGGCCGTCCCGCACTCGTGGGCGGCACCACCATGGATGGCCTGGTCCACCGCCGAGCAGTCGACGGCGCGGTCCTGGCGCCTGGCCTGAGCGAACCACCGCCAGCTGCCGCGGGTCACGACCAGGCCGCCACCGCTCTGCGAGCGCCCGGCCAGCTCCACCCCGTAGCCGCAGCGCTGGAAGGCAACCGCCAGCAGGTCCTCGAACACCACCCCGTCCATGGCGTGGACGTCCTCACCGGCGTGGTCGGCGGGCCAGAGGGAGGGGTCGGGCGGTCTGCGCAGGGCGAGGGCCATCTCCGCTCAGCCTGAACGTCCCACATCGCAGACGCATGAACGGCTTGACACGATTTCGTCCGTCAAAGGCGACGCCGCCCGTGGCACCGTCGTCGCAGGCGGACCGTTCGTCGGGACACCCGGGCGCCCCCGCGCGCGCCGCGCCGACCCTTGCCATCGTGGGGGTTGACGGAGAATCGCAGCGATGACGGTTCGGTGCGACGTCAGCGCCGTCGCGCTCCAGGTCGCGGCGGCCGGCGACGCGAGCTCACAACGCTGGCCGCTCGACGACAACCGCGGCGACGTCGAGACGACGCTGGTCTGCGCCATGCTGACGAACGTGCGGACCCCATCCCGTCGCGGGACGAGTCGGGCGGCCCGCCTGACCGCCCTGCCGCTGAGCGCCCTCCTCCTCGTCCTGGGCGGGTGTGCGGCTTCGACGCTCCCGCAACCGTCGGGGGCGGCGACCGCGACGACGGCCGGCTCCGGCGCCGCAACTCCGAGACCCGCCCTCGCCTCCACCCCCACCGGCGCGGCTGCCGGCTACGACACCCTGGGGGTCGAGCCGGACCAGGGGCTGGGTGTCGTGTACCAGGCGATCGCCGGCGCCCAGCACTCGATCGACCTGGTGATGTACGAGCTCGAGGACAGCACCGCCGTCAGCGATCTGGTCCAGGCGGAGCGGCGCGGGGTCACGGTCCGGGTCATCCTCGACCAGGCCTACGCCAAGAGCGAGAACCAGGCCGCCTATGCGGCCCTGCTCGAGGGTGGCGTCGCCGTCCACTGGTCCTCGACCCAGGTCGACATCACCCACCAGAAGACGCTGATCGTCGACGCCCGCGAGGCGCTGATCATGACCGGCAACCTGACCTCGCAGTACTACGCGACGACTCGGGACTTCGTGGTGGAGGACACCGATCCGGTTGATGTCGCGGCCATCGGCGCGGTCTTCGACGCCGACTTCGCCAGCTCGCCGGTCACCCCCTCCGCCGGCGACGACCTGGTCTGGAGCCCGGGCTCGGAACCGGCGCTCGCGGCCATCATCCAGGGAGCGCGCAGGCAGCTCCTGGTCGAGAACGAGGAGATGTCCGACCCGGAGATCGTCGCGGCGCTGGAGGCCGCCGCCAAGCGGGGTGTGGACGTCGAGGTCTGCATGACCGATTCGTCCTCATGGAGCAGCGAGTTCGACGCCCTGGTCCACGCCGGTGTCAGGGTCGTCACCTACGCGGCGAACGCGTCGCTATACATCCACGCCAAGGTCATCGTCGCCGATCCCGGGACGAGCACCGAGAAGGCCTTCGTGGGCTCGGAGAACTTCTCCTCCACATCCCTCGACCTCAACCGCGAGCTGGGGATCGTGCTCGACGGGTCGGCGATCGACGGCCAGGTGGCCGCCGTTCTGGAGGGTGACATCAGCGGCGCGACCGCGTGGTCCGCCTCCTGAGCACCGCAACCTCCCCGGCCGCCCCCTGAACGGCGCGGCCTCTGGCGAACGGCACCGCGGCCTCCAGGGGACAGCACCATCGGGCATCGCCGTCTCAGTCGCGCCGCCCCGGCCGCGAGTAGCGGCGTCCCAGCCGGGCAGAGCCGGCCCGGCCGCGGGCGGTGGGGCAGGAGGAGAGGGCGAGGGCCCGACGCCGGAGCGGCGCCGAGCCCACCGCTCAGGCGCTCGGCGCGGTCGGCGCCGCGGGAGGCGAGGCGGGGGTGGCCGCGTGAGCCTGGCGGTGCCACTCGCTCCAGAGGTCGTTGCCGCAGCCGCCCCCGCCGCGCCTCCCGGCGAACGCGGCGCCCGGCCCGAAACTCCTGGCGCCGAAACCCTTGGCGCGCTGGAACCGTCCGGGCCCGGCGAGCCCGAGCATTCGGGGAACGATCAAGCCACCGAGGAAGGTGATGACGATGTAGGCGGCGTTCTGAGTGGTCAGCCCCACCGCGATGGCGCCGCCGGCGGCGGCGAGCGTCCAGAAGGTACGGAGCGGGCGATACATGACGGTTCTCCTCACGGGGGACGGATGGTCGATGGGACGAGCATCGCCGCGGCGTGTGAACGAGCCGTGAACCCGCGCCGGAGAAGTGCGGGGCGCGCGGATCACGCCAGGCAACCCGCGCCTCACGCCAGGCGACCCGCGCCTCACGCCAGGCGACCCCGCGCCTCGCGCCAGGCGGGGCTCTGCGGTCACGAAGCGGCCGGGGTGCCCTCGCGCGCGACCTCGCGGATCCCGCCCAGGATGAGGGGGAGCAGCATCGCCCTGGCGTCGGCCGCGTTCCACCAGTGCCGTCCGCGGAGATGGATGTAGGGCCAGTAGGTGGCGTTGAAGACGACGTCACCGAGCGCGTTCGGGTCCGCCGGGCGGGCGATGGTGCCATCCGCGACCCCATCGCAGATCAGCCGCACGATGGGTTCGGTGAAGCGGACCGCATGCATGACCTCCGCATGGGTCTGGTGGAAGGCGCTGTCGGAGGCGAGTAGCAGCGGGAGATGCCGGTCGGCGACGTCGCAGACGGCGGCGAGCGCGGCTCCCAGCCGCTCCGCACCCGACCCGGGCCCGGTCAGGATCGGCCAGAGGGTCTCCCGGTAGTCAACCGCCAGCCGGCGGACCATCTCGGCAACGAGCAGCTCGCGGCTGCCCGCCTGTCTCCAGACGGTGACCCGCGACACGCCCGCCCGCTCCGCCACCGCCTGCAGCGTCAACCCCTCCCAGCCCCCCTGGGCCAGGACCTCGGTCGCGGCGTCGACCAGCCGGCCGCTGGGACGGACCGCGGCCGGTGCGCTCTCACTCACCCCACCAGTGTAACCGTCAATCCCCCGATCTGCAACATGATGTTACTCTCCTAACAACATCACGTTGCCCACACCTCGAAGGATCGACGGATGCGCGCACGGATCGGCGGATGCCCACGGCCCTGACCATCGACCTGCGCCCGCTTCGGCGCAGCCGCGATCTGCGCTTCCTCTTCGGTGGGGCGGCGCTCTCCCAGCTCGGGACGGCGCTGGTGGCGGTCACCGCGGGCCTCCAGGTCTATCGCCTCACCCACTCGTCGCTGGCGGTGGGGGCGATCAGCGGGGTTGCCGCCGTCCCCCTGATCGCCGGGATGCTCGCGGGCGGCGTGCTCGCCGACGCCTGGGACCGCCGCTGGCTGATCATCGCCTCCCCTTGCGTCGCGGGGGCGAGCTCGGTGGCCATGGCGCTCAACGCCAGCGCCACGCACCCCAGCCTCTGGCTGGTGTACGGGCTGCTCGCCGCCGGCGCGGCCGCGGCGGGGCTGGGGGGACCGGCGGGGACGGCGGCCCTGCCCACCCTGGTGGCCCCCGGCCTGCTCCCGGCGACCTTCGCGATGAGCGCCACGGTCCGCCAGCTGGCGGCGCTGGTGGGCCCGGCCGCCGGCGGCCTGTGCGTGGCACGGTTCGGCGTCCCCGCCGTCTACGCCGCGGGCGCCGGGCTCGGCCTCGGGTGCGGCCTGGTGTCCCTGGGCATCCGCCCGCTCCCGCCGGCCGGGGCCCACGGCCGGGTCGGGCTGGCGGCGTTCACCGAGGGGCTGCGCTGCGCGCGCCGCAGCGCCCTCGTCATCGCGGTGATGCTGATCGATGCCGACGCGACCGTCTTCGGCATGCCCCAGGCCCTCTTCCCGGCCCTCGGGCTGGAGACCTTCCACGCGGGGCCGACCGGCGTCGGCCTGCTCTATGCCGCGCCGGCGGCCGGAGCCCTGCTCGGAGCACTGACGAGCGGATGGGTGGGCGGTGTCCGGCACGCCGGGCGGGCCGTGCTGGTCGCGGTGACGGTCTGGGGAGTGGCGATCGCGGCGGTGGGAGTGGTCTCGCTGCTGCCGGTGGCCCTGGGCCTGCTGGCCCTCGCCGGCGCCGCCGACCTGGTCTCCGAGGTCCTGCGTAACAGCCTGCTCCAGCAGTCCGTCCCCGAAGCCTTCCGCGGCCGGCTGACCGCGCTGTGGCTGGCCCAGGCCAACGGCGCCCCCGCGCTCGGCAACCTGGAGGCCGGCGGCGTGGCCACCCTGGTGACGCCGGCCTTCTCGATCGTCTCAGGCGGGCTCGCCTGTGTCGCCGGGGCGCTCCTCCTCGGTGGGCTGATGCCGGTGCTTCGTCAGGCGCGGCTCCGCCGGGACCACGATCGTGGCCCGGCTCAGACCCCCGCCGGGGAGTCGCCACCCGCCGCCGGACGTCGCGGACGCGGTTGATGAGCGCCGCGGGATGATTCGGGGATGTCGCGACGTATGCGGCGCCTCCTGCCGCCGTCGGGGATGCTGTACGTGGTCGGTCTCCTGGAGGGTGCGGAGATCGTGCGTCAGCGGCACCGCGGTGTGGACCGCTCGCTGGTGGCCTCCCATTCCGATCTCGACCCGGCCTCGGTCCGGCTGCTCGCCCTCACCTGGTGGCCGGCCGGGATCCTGGCCCTGGTGGCAGCCGCGGCGGTGCCCCGGCTCAGCGCCGGTCGCCGCTGGCGGAGGCGCTGCGCTGCCGGCGGCGCCACCGTCACCGTGGTGGGCATCGCGCTGCGCCAGTGGGCCATCGCCTCCCTCGGCCGGTTCTTCGTCGGCCACGTAGCGGTGCAGCCCGATCAGACCGTGGTCAGCTCGGGCCCCTACCGCTGGCTGCGCCATCCCTCGTACACCGGCCAGTGGATCGAGATGATCGGGGTGGGGCTCGGAACGGGCAACCTGCTCGGCATCGCCACCTGCGCCCTGCTCCCCCTGGTGGGGATCACCGCCCGCATCGACGCCGAGGAACGCGAGCTGAGCGCGCGGCTGCCGGGCTACGGCGCGTTCCTCCGCGGCCGGCGGAAGCTCATCCCGCTGATCTGGTGAGGCCGGCACCGCCAGGCCGGTCGTCCCGCTGACCCGATGACGGTGGGGTCAGGTCCGGGACGTCGGGGTCCAGAAGACGGGGACCTGAGCGGCGATGGGCTCGAACTCCCCGAGCGAGGCCCGGCGGTCGACGGGGAGGTGGGGAGGGGCCCCAGGGGCCAGAGCCAGGTACCGGCGCAGGATCGGCGGTCTCTTCTCGATGGGGACCTCCTCGAGCACCACGGCCTCCCGCCCGCCGTGCCGGAGGACGGCGCGCCCGTTGGCCGCCCGGACGTTGCGCACCCAATTGGCCCGCTCTCCCAGCATGGAGACGAGGTAGCGCTCCCCGTGCCAGGCGGCCATGACCACCGGCACGGCGAGGAGCCGGCCGCTGCCGCGGCCGACCACCTCGAGCGCGACGGCGCGGCGCGGACCGATCCCAGCCCCGAAGAGGATCGCTGACAGCCGGTTCTCGAAACGCGCCAGAGCACCGGGGCGCCCACCCCGTTACAGCCGGCGCAGGTGGTCGGCGTACCAGGTCACGGTGCCGCGTACCCGACGCCAGTCCTGGGAGCTGCTCGCCGGGCGCTTCGGCTATCGCCTGCGCCCGGAGGGCGGGGCCGGCGTCGACACCATCGCGACCCTGGCCAGCGCCTCCCTGCGCGGCCTGGTGCTCATCGCCCTCTCGACCCCCGAGGTCGCGGCGCAGCGGTTCCCGGCGAGGCCCTTCGGGGCGGCTCAACCGGCCGACTGGTCGGCGGCGGCCCTCGGCGCCGCCAGCATCGCCTCCGCCTTCCTCGAGCCCGACCCCGCGATCGAGTGGAACGACGCGAAGCTTGCGAGTGTCCGCCAGGCACTGAGTAGCTGGGCCCTTCCGAACGCGTAATCGTCCCCCTCGGTCCAGAGAGCGCAGATCTCCTCCCTGCTGGTTCGACATGACGTCCTCCGGGTGCTCGTGTGTCGCCACAAAGAGTGGTCAGACATGCACAACGAGTGACTATCTCGCTGCAATGAGCGCTCACGTTTTCGTCACAATCCCCCGTCGTGGGAGACGCGTCTCGCGGCTACCCAGTAGCCGTCCGATGCACAGCGCGTAACCGAGCCACCGGCACCACGTCCAAGCGGTCACACACAAGGGCGGTCTGCGACCGACGGCGATCTTCGCGGTCAGGCGTGCAGAAAGACCTTGATTTTCGCCACGTTTGGGACGCAGACTTTCGGGCGCTTTCGTAGTTCGGACCGTGCGTAGAGACTAAGCTGGCGGGTTGGGACGCGGGTGTCTCCTAACTTTGCGAATCGAACTCCTGACCCTGAAGTTCGCTCTGTGCATTCCCTCGACTTTTTGTATCGCTATGACGCGCTGTTCCATGGGGAGTAAGAGATTTCCCCTTGACCCTGACGGCCTGTTCACATACAGTTCTTGATTGCGAGGGAAGCGTCGATTTCCAGTTCT
>DNAU01000249.1 GCA_003491925.1 Chloroflexota bacterium | reverse complement strand
CACCCCCTCGGCGGTGACCTCCAAGCCGAGGCGGTGACCCATGCCGATCATCGCGGCGACCAGCGGCTCGTCGTCGGACTCCCGCTTGATCATGGTCAGGAAGGAGCGGTCGATCTTGAGNNTCCTCGGTCTCGACGCCCTCGGCGATGACCTGCAGGCCGAGCCGGTGGGCGAGGGCGATCATCGCCGCCACCAGCGGTGACTCGTCCTCCGCGTGGTTGATGTCGCGGAGGAATGACCGGTCGATCTTGAGGCGATCGACGGGGAAGGTCGCCAGCTTGCTGAGGCTCGAATACCCCGTGCCGAAGTCGTCGATGGCGACGGTGATCCCCGCCCGGCGGAGCTGGCGGAGCTCCTCGAGGGCCTCGGCCGGCTGCACCGCCGCGGCGCTCTCGGTGATCTCGACCTCCAGGTACGCCGGGGACAGCCCGCTCTCGAGCACGACCGCCTCGACCCGGTCCACCAGGTCGGCGCGGCCCAGCTCACAGCCCGAGACGTTGATGGCGACGAAGAGATCGCGGTGGCCGGCACGGTGCCAGGCGGCAGCCTGGGCGCAGGCGGTGCGGAGCACCCAGGTGTCGATGGCGGTGATGACCCCGGTCTCCTCGGCGAGCGGGATGAAGCTGTCGGGGGGGACCAGGCCCCGGACCGGGTGCTGCCAGCGGACCAGCGCCTCGCAGCCCACGATCTCACCGCTCTGGGTGGCGACCAGGGGCTGGTAGCAGAGCCGCAGCTCGCCGCGATCCACGGCGCGGCGGAGATCCTGCTCCAGGCTGAGCCGCTCCGCGGCCGTGGCCTGCATGCTCGGCTCGAAGACCGTCACCCGGCCCCGGCCCTCCGACTTGGCCGCGTACATGGCCAGCTCGGCGTCGCCCAGCAGCTCCTCGGCGGTGGTCTGGCTGTTCGAGGAGGTCGCGACCCCGATGCTGAGGGTCATGACCAGGCTGCCGTCGGCGAAGTCGAGCGGGTCGGCGAAGGCCCCGGTGAGGCGCTCGGCCGCGTCGATGGCCCCCTCCGGGTGCCCGACCTCCTCGAGCAGGATGGCGAACTCGTCGGCGCTCAGCCGCGCGACGGTGTCGCCGGGGCGCAGGGTGAGCTGGATCCGGGCCGCGGCCGCCTGGAGGAGGGCGTCGCCGGCTGCGTGTCCCATGCTGTCGTTGACGTGCTTGAAGTGGTCGATGTCGGCGACCAGCACCGCGATGGTGGCGCTGCGGCGGCGCATCCTGGTCAGCGCGTGGGCCACCCTCTCGGTGAAGAGGGTCCGGTTGGCCCCGCCGGTCAGCGAGTCGTGGAAGGCGCCGTCGCGCAGCTGCTTGTAGAGGCGGTTCCGCTCGGTCACGTCGTTGACGATCGAGAGCATCGCCGGATGGCCATTGAACTCCTGGGGCCCGGCGGTGATCTCCACGTCGATGACCCGGCCGTCGCGCAGCCGGTGCTTGGCGCTGAAGGTCGCGGTCTCCCGCAACGCCCGGTCGAACTCGGCGTGGAACCTCTCGATGTCGGGACGGAGCGCGTCGGGGGTCTGCGCCGCGAACTCCTCGGCGGAGTACCCGTATTTGGCGACCGCGGCATCGTTGACGGCGAGGAACCGCCGCGTCTCCGCGTCCAGCACCCACATCGGCTGGGGGTTCTCGTAGAAGAGCCGGCGGAAGAGCGATTCGCGGTTGACCAGCGCGGTCACGTGCTCCAGGTCCGCCAGGCGCATGGCCTCGATGAGGCGCAGCCTCATGAGGGATGCGGCGACCCGGCGCCCCAGCAGCTTGAGCAGGGCGATGCGCCGCTCATCGAAGGCGTCGGCCCGTGACGAGGCTGCCGCCACCGTCCCCAGCACCACGTTCCGCCGGCGCAGCGGGACGCTCACCAGCGACCTGACCCCGAGGCGGCGGCACGTCTCCCGATCCACCCGAGGGTCGGCCCCGGTGTCGGCGCAGACCCGGAGGGTGCTCGCTGCCCGGGCCCGCCATGCGTGGTCGGGCATGGCGCCGGTCCCGGCAGTCGCTCGGCGGAGAGAGCCCCCGCCGTCGGTCACCTCGATCACGACCCTGTCCGCGCCACTCAACCTGCGCGCCCGCCGTGCAGCCCTGCTGAGCACCTGGTTCTGGTCGGCGCTCAGTTTGACCGCCTCCATCCGGTACGAGTCCAGATCAGGTACCGTCGTGCCTGCGCTGCTGAGCGAGAGGCCCCGCTCCGCGGCGCGGAGGGCGATCGCGCTCAGCTCGGTATCCAGCGCGCCCAGATCCCGCTCGGAGTCGGAGAGGTCCTCGACGGGCCGGCGGTGGGAGGCGAACGGGAAGCTCTGCTGCACCGACGCTGCCGGTGGCTGCCGCCGCCCGGAGGGCGGCGCGGTGGCGGGTGCTCCTCGAAGCGGGCTGGACCGCATGGCTCCCATCCAGCCTAATCGGCGCCGATCTCCCCCGAGCGAAGAGGGAGTCACAACCTCGTCACCGACGCGACACCCGGTGGCCACGGTCTGACCGATCGAGGGGACGCGCCCTGGACCCTGAGGCAGCAGGCGCGCCACCGTTCCGGCCATCCCCAATTCATATCTGTCTGAGACAGAATTGCTACACTCGGTTCCGTGCCCGCACCTCCGACCGACACCGACTCCCTCGCCGCGGACCTGGCCCGGTCGGTCGGCCGGCTCCGCCGCTCGCTCAACCGCGAGGTCCGTGCCGGGACGGCGATCCCACCCCTGCCGGAGGCCCAGATGGAGATCCTCCGGCTGGTCGACCGCCGCCCCGGGCTGCGGGTCCAGGACGCCGCCGCCGAGCTGCGACTCGCCCCCAACACCGTGAGCACCCTGGTGCACCGGCTGGTCGATGCCGGGCTGGTGCGGCGGGTGGCCGACCCCGACGACGGGCGGGTCGCCCACCTCCGGCTCAGCGCGGCCGCGGAGCAGCGGCTCCGGCGCTGGCGCGACCGCCGCCAGGAGATCCTCGCCGCCCGGCTGGCAGACCTGGACAGCGCCGATCGGTTGGTGGTGGAGCGTGCCGTGCCGGTGCTGGAGCGGGTCGCCGTCTGGCTCGAGGAGGGTCGATCGCCCGAGGCGGGGCGGGCCGCCGTCCT
>DNAU01000234.1 GCA_003491925.1 Chloroflexota bacterium | reverse complement strand
ATGAGGAAGGGCATGATGAACTGGACCCCGCTCTGGCCTCCGAGATGGACAAAGACCAGACCCACCAGGCCCAGGGCGGCGAGGTAGGAGAGGACGACGCTCGGGACCAGGAAGAAGGACGCGGTCCCGCTGCGCAGGACGATGGCGAGGAGCAGGGCGATGATAATCGCCACCGTCGGGATGATGTGGATGAGGTCGTTCTGGGAGATGTTCTCGACGTCATAGGCGAAGGCGTCGAGGCTGAAGATGCCGCTGTCCGCCGCCCCCGCGCCGTGGGCCGCGGCGGTCGTGTCCGCTCGGAGAGTCGGGATGTTGGCGCTCGCCGCCGGGCTTCCCGCCGGCCCGACCGTGGGGACGACCGCAAACACCACGGTCCGCGCGTCGCTGCTGACGAAGCTCGCGAGAGCGCCATCGACCTGCGCCTCCGCCGGCGGAAGGGCGGCGAGCGCCGTCGGGTTCAGCGGCCAGCCCAGCGTCTGGTGCAGGGCCGTGATCTCCGTCGCCGTCAGGGTCACCCCGGTCGGCCCGTTGGGGTCGAGCGGCCCGATCACGCTGCGGAAGCCCGGCGACGCCTGCAGGCCGTGCTGCGCCGTCACCAGCTCGGTGGGATCGTCGAAGACGGGGTTGGAGAAATGCATGACCACCTCGGTCGAGGTGATCGTCCCAGCGGAGGGGAAGTGCTTGTTGAGGACCGCCTGGCCGACCGCCGAGTCGCTGCCCGCCGGCCCGGAGGCCTCGTCGCCGAATCCCGCCGTGGTCGTGCCCACCGAGCCCACGGCCAGAGCAGCGAAGATCCCTATCCCCGCGATCGCGGTGACCATCGGGCGCCGGACAAAGGCGGCGGCAACCCGCCCCCAGAAGCCCACCTGTGGGGTCGAGCGGACCTCGAGGTTGCTGGGCCAGAAGACCGCGCGGCCGAGAATGGCGAGCAGGGCCGGGAGCAGGGTGAGACCGGCGAGGAGCATCAGTCCGATCCCGATGGCGAGCGCGGGGCCGAGCCCCTGGTAGAAGCCGAACTGCGCGATCACCAGGCTGAGCAGGGCGCCGATCACGATCAGCGCGGAGAAGGTGATGGATTCCCCCACGGTCTCGACGGCGCGCACCACTGCGTCGCGGGGGGCGAGACCGCGCCGGATCTCCTCCCGGACTCGAAAGACGAGGAAGAGGCCGTAGTCGGTGCCCGCCCCCAGGACGAGGACCACGAGGATCAGCTCCGTGATGACGGAGACCTGAACGCCGATGTGGGAGGCGGCCGCGATCACCGGTCCCGCCAGCGCCAGCACCAGCCCCGCAGGCAGCAGCGTCACGAGGGGTGCGAGCAGGGCCCGGAAGGCGAAGAGCAGCAGGACGATGATGAAGACGACGGAGAGCAGCTGGGTGGCGTTCTGGGAGTGGGCGGAGGCGGTGTCGGCGTCCGTTGCGGTCGCCAGCTGCCCGGTCAGGTTGAACTGGAGCCCGCTGGGGGCTCCCAGCTTCGAGAAGTCGCTGCGGATGGAGTCGACGAGCGTCGTCCCGGCGCCACCGCCGTACTGGGGGACGTTGGCTTGGATCAGGGCCTGGGTGGCCTCGCCGTCGCTCGACGTCCCGAGGGCGCGGGCGGTGACGACGTTGGGCAGCTCCCTGATCTTGGCGACGAGTGACGTGAACGCGAGCTTGTCGCCGGCGCTCAGCGGGCTGCCGCTGCGAGAGGCGACCAGGGTGGCGGTGGCGAGGTTGGAGTTCTCGAAGGGGTCGAGCAGCTGGGCCGCGTGCATGCTGGGCGAGTTCGCCGGCAGGAAGCCGCTCTCGGTGTCCTTCGCCACCGAGCCCAGCCCTGGCAGGGCGGCCACGCAGACGACCGTGATGACCAGCCAGGCGACGACGATCAGGTACCGGAAACGGACGTCGAACCTGCCGAGGTCGGAGTACAGCCGTCTCACCCCGCGCACTCCCCACCCAGCGGCGGTGCGATCTTGGCGAGGAGCTCGACGAGCGTCGTCAGCTCCGCGTCGGTGAGAGCTTCGGTGACCGCGGCGAGCCCGCGCAGGTGGAGGTGGAGCATGTCCTCGAACCTCTCCCGCGCCGCCCCGGTGAGCTGGACGCGGACGAGGCGCCGGTCCTCGTCCTCCCGGAGGCGCTCGACCAGCCCCACCTTCACCAGCCGGTCGACCAGCTGGGTGGCCGAGCTGGGCGTGATCGACTGCGCCTCGGCCAGCTGGTGCATGGAGAGCCCGGTCCTGCTCTGATGGAGCAGCATCAGCGCCTCGAGCTGGGAGGCGGTGACCTCCTCCATGGTCTCCTGCATGCGGACCCGGGCGTCCGCCGGGATGGTCGCCCGGAAGCGATGCCGGAGCGCCGCCTGGAGGCCGGCCAGCCGCTGCAGAAGGTCTTCCCTCTCGGCGAGGGGGGCGGGCTCGGTGGCCACTGGTTCGTTCCTCAGATAGTCGGGTACCCTAAGTATGTGACATCCGAAGCTTAGCGTGTCAAGGCGCGAGGCCGTGACCGACGTGACCGTCCGGTCACGGCCTCGCCGCGTTGCACCTGCCGCCGAGAGCGCCGCTCGGGTGGTCCCCGTGCCGCGCGCCCCGCCCCGCGGGCGGCTGGAACCGGGCCGCCGGGGTGGCGCATGGGGGCGCGGCGTTTGACGCCGCCCGGCCCTGTGCTGTCATCCCCTTGACTTAGCGTGGCTAGGTCTTATTTGTGTTGGGGCTTTCAGTGTGGCTACGGCTAAGGGCGGCAGTTCGATCATACGGGCGAAGGGGCAGGACACTCCATACCCGGCGCCACCCGCTCGGTGGGAGCGAAACGTAAGCAACTCGGCCACCGGCCTGCAATAGACTGAGCCCATGGCCGCCGCGCCCGACTCGCGCCACCGCCTCCAACGCCCCGTGTCGCAGCGCACGACGGCAGCTGACCGGCGCGCCTGGACACGGGCGCTGGAGATTGTGGTGGAGCGCGAACGCCCCGTCCTCGAGGCGCTCGCGGCCAGCGACCGCGGGGGCCTGCAAGGGGCTGGTGGAGGCCCGCCGGAGGCGGATCAGCCGCCGCCTCGCCGGGGTCGGTGACCTCACCTTCCGGTCCTCCTCACATACGGCTATAGAGAGAATCTCGGCCTACCGGCAGCCGGAGCCGCTCGCGCAGGTGACGGCGTTGAGGTCCGTCTCGCCGCTGCCGGAGGGTGTCGGGGGCTGCCCATCAATGCGCAAATGTAGGTGGCAGCGGCTACTCTCTGGGTCCCCTTGCCCCGCGGTCCCTCGATGTGAATTGGTCTTGGCCCCGAAGAAGAGCAGCTAACGCGCCAAACGTGCTCGGCAGTGGTAGACTTTTCCCGGGGCTTTGGGCCGTACCGTCCAGTCCGCTCCAAGCCAAGCGCCTACCGCCCCGGGACATCCGGTTTGACAGCCCCGCGTCGTCGGGGTTGGCTTCCCTGGCCCGAGGACACGAAGGGGCGCAGGGCGAGTAGCACTACGCACGGCCCAGCCCCACCTCTCAGCGGCCATCAGGATCTCCCCAGCTGCGGCCAGTCAGCCTCCCACCCGCGGCCAAGCCACGCCCTGGGCGGTGACGCCCAGCCATCGCTAACCGGATGCAGGGCGGATCCAGCGCAGCTGCGGGGCCCACAGCCCCTGCGGGTACCAGCCGATCACGGCCGCTGGTCGGCGATAGGCTCCGCCCTCCGTAACCGTGCCGACACCAACGCCGGCGTAGAAGTGACCCGGAACCCCGGTCCTCTCAGCCATGCGGGAGACCCCAACCCCGGGTCCTCCCCGTCCACCCAGGAGACCCCAGATGCGCCCTGCCGCGGCTAGGCCCGCTCAGACCCATCAGGGGGAGCAGACGTGTACTTCCGATACCTGACCCGCGAGCTGCGCCGGCGCGTGCGGTCGGCAGCCGTCGTCGCCCTCGGCCTGGCGCTCGGCGTGGGCCTGGTGATCACCCTCATCGGGGCGATCGCCGGGGTGAACGCCGCGGACGGCCAGGTGCTGCAGTCCCTCTATGGCGTGGGCACCGACCTCACCGTGACCCAGGCCCCCGCCGCCGGGAGCGGACCGGTCCAGATCCACATTGCCGCGCCCTCGGGGGGCTCGGGGAGGATCTCGATTGCGGGACCCAGCGGATCGAGCAGCGGATCCGCCACCGGCGACCACGTGCTCCCCAACCCCGGGCTCACCACCATCAAGAGCAGCGAGGTGTCGGCCATCGACAGGCTCAAGGGGGTTGCGGGTGCCACAGGGTTCCTGCAGCTCAACGTCCTCGACATCACGAGCAGCGACAGCGTCTCCAATTTCACCCTGACTGGCATCGACCCCAGCACCCCCGGGCTGGGGCCCCTGAGCGCGAGCAATCTCAGCTCGGGGAGTGCGGCGGCGAAGACGTGGTTCGAGGATGCCGAGCAGAGCGAGCACGTGGTTCTGGTGAGCAGCGGCTATGCCAAGCAGGAGTCGCTCAAGGCCGGCTCCACCCTCACCCTCTCGGGCACCACGTACACAGTCGTCGGTGCGGTGTCCCTAGTGAGCGCGTCGTCCGCGGACGTCTACATCCCCCTCGGCCACGCGCAATCGCTGGCCGGTGACAGCAACGAGGTCAACACCATCGACGTGGCGGCCACCGACTCGTCGGAGATCTCGGCGGTTCAGTCCGAGATCCAGAAGCTGATGCCCTCGGCCACGGTCACCAGCGCCTCCGACCTGGCCAGCGACGTGTCGGGGTCGCTGAGCACCGCCTCCAACCTGGCCGGGACCCTGGGGCTGGCGGTGGCCATCGTGGTCCTGGCGGCGGCCTTCGTCCTGGCGGTGCTGCTCACCATGGGGTCGGTGACCCGGCGGGTGCGCGAGTTCGGGACCCTGAAGGCGATCGGATGGCGCAGCCGCCGCATCGTCGCCCAGGTGATGGGCGAGTCGCTGGTGCAGGGCGTGATCGGGGGCGGGCTCGGGGTGGGGGTGGGCTTCCTCGGCGCCTTCATCTTCACCAGGGTGGTCCCCACCCTGCAGGCGGAGGAGGGGCCCGGGAGCGGCTCCGCGGCGGTCAAGGCCTTCGGCGGCGGCCCGCAGTTGATCGGGGGAGGGCCCGTGAGCGGCTCCTCGTCGGGGAACGTCTCCACGACTTTCGGCAATGCTCTCCACCCCGTGAGCGTGCACATGACCGCGCCGCTCAGCCTCGAGATCCTGTTGGTGGCCATCGCCCTGGCCGTGGCCGGCGGGCTGATCGCCGGTGCCATCGGCGGCTGGCAGGCCTCGCGGCTACGTCCGGCCGCGGCGCTGCGCCGGGTGGAGTAGCCGGATGCTCACGACCCTCGCCGATCACGTCAGCGCGGGCGACGTCCCGTTCCCGGAGGCCTCCGATGTACCAGCTGCATGAGCTCTCCCGCGTCTACCGCAAGGGGCAGAGCAGCGTCGTCGCGCTGCGCGACGTGGACCTCGACCTCCAGGACGGCGAGTTCATCACATCCAAGGGCTCAGCGGGCACGGCAAGTCGACACTCCTCATGATGCTCGGCGCATGGACCGCCCCACCTCCGGACCCGTCCTCTTCGACGGACTAGCCCTGGGCGCCCTCCCCGAGTCCCGGCTGATGGACGTGCGCGGCCGGAGCTTCGGCTTCGTCTTCCAGAGCTACAACCTCATGCCCACTCTCACGGCGGCGGAGAACGTGGAGGCGGCGCTCGTGCCGCTGGGCGTGCCCTCGGTGCAGCGCAGGTCGCGGGCCCTTACGCGCTGGCCGAGGTCGAGTTGGAGGATCTGAGCCTGGCGCTGGCCGCCATCCATGCCAGGCACACCGTCCTTTACCGCTCCACCTTCGATGTGCTCTGATAACCGGTGGCCATGAGGCACTGGGTCCACGGGGAGATCGATTTCTTCGACCGCTGGTCGTCCAGCTACGACCGCCACGTCAGCCAGCGCTTCCTCTTCGAGCCCGTCCACCGTCAAGTGTGCGAGGCGCTCGTGGCCGGGGGTGCCCCCGGTACCATCGTCGACGTCGGCTGCGGCACGGGCCGCCTGCTGGAGGCGATCCATCACCGCTTTCCCGAGGCGGATCTGATAGGCATAGACCCATCCCAGGGGATGGTGCGCGTCGCCCGCTCTCGCTTCGCCGGGGTGCCCCGGATCCGCATCGAGCAGGCCGGGGCGCTCGACCTGCCCCTCGATCCGGCCAGCGTCGACGTGGTGACGACGACCCTCTCCTTCCACCACTGGAACGAGCAGAGCGCTTCGCTGCGCGAGGTCGGGCGGGTGCTGCGGCCCGGGGGACGGCTCCTCCTGGCCGACGTGCTGGCCATCGGCCTCGTCGGCCGCCTCCTCCGCCCCCTGCGGCGCCGGCACGGCGCTGTCTTCCGCGATGCCGCCGAACTGTCCGCGATGCTTCGGGCCGCCGGGTTCGCGTCCTGGCGGGGACGCCACGTCTTCAGTCCCGCCGTCCCCGTCTTCCTCGTCGAGGCCAGGGTCGGCAGGCTCGGGCGCTGACAGGCGATTCCCGCGGCGACGCCGCGGACGCCGTCCGTCAAAACCGTTACGGGTCCTGTCGGGAGTCTCAGCGCAAGCCGCTCGGGCAAGGCCTCCGAAGCGTTGAGTCGGCGCGGGGTCCAGCGTTCGCGGCAGTGAGCGCGAGGCACGGTGCGCTCCCGGAAGTGCTCCTTGTCCACTAGCCAGGGTTGACATTGAATCGCCTGATCGCGGGTGGTTAGCAGATGGCGACAAGATTGGCTAGATCAGTTGAGCCTGGCCCCCAGTGGGTGAGATGGTGGACCTCGCCCCAGGACACCGGCCGATGGCAGCCTGGCCAGACGCAACCCCGGTCACGAGCGTGGACCGCCCGCCGGGTTGCGGTCGCCGGAACCCGGGTCGCCCGGCCCACATCGAGGACCGTCGAGTCCGCTCCGAACACCACCCGCGTGACCCCGGCGTCGCAGCTCAGCCGCCGCGCCGTCTCGGCGGCGATCGGGCCGCCCAGCTCCAGCTCGGCCGCCGGAGCCCCGAGCTCTCCGCGGACCGTGGCCAGGGTGGCGGTGACCTGGAGGTGGGGCCGCTGACCGGCGTGCTGAGGGAGTGCCCCGTTGTCCAGGGCGTGGCTGGCCAACTCCACCAGGGCGTCGGCGAAGC
>DNAU01000038.1:11837-12189 GCA_003491925.1 Chloroflexota bacterium | reverse complement strand
CGGCGTGACCTGGCCCCGCAGCACCGCCATGGCTCCACCAAACGCCGTCAGAAGAGCACACAGGACGCCAACGACGACAACCGCGAACGGCATGACATAGGCAGGCTGCTGCCAGCGGATCCCGAGGACGATCGCCAGCAGGACCGCGAGAACGGAGGTTGCGAGCGCCAGTATTCCCGCGGGCAAGCGCTGGGTGCGCCGAGTAGCTACTGCGGGAGGTTGGCTGGCCGGGACCGAGCTCACCGGCTCACCCGCCGACGCCATGGACGCGGAGGTGCTCGCGCAAGCCGCGCGGTCGAAAACCGAAGGGGCGGTCCACCGCGTCGAGCTCGGTGGTGTTGTCGAAGGCGAA
>DNAU01000038.1:0-11788 GCA_003491925.1 Chloroflexota bacterium | reverse complement strand
TCGGTGGTGTTGTCGAAGGCGAACAGCTCCAGGGTCGCCGGGGTGAGCGGCGGATGGGACATGACCGCTGAAAGCAGGCGAGCCTGGAGACGGGCCAGGGGCATGGGCAGGGGCAGGATCATCCGGCGCTTGCCCATCGCCTCGGCAATGGCCTGCAGGATCTCCGTGAACGTCAGGTACTCACTGCCGCCGATGGCGTGGGCCCGGTTCAGCAGCGCATCGTCGGTGATGCTCCGCTCGACGCAAGTGACCACGTCGCCGATCCAGATCGGCTGGAAGCGAGTCCTTCCACCCCCGAGGGCGGGCACCACGGGGGTGGTCCGGATCAGCCGGGCCAGGGCGGCGACGAACTCGGCACCGTCACCGAACTGCACCGACGGCTGGAGGATGACGTAGGGGATGCCGGAGCTTCGCACCGCCTCCTCGAGAGCCCAGCGCGTGGCCATGTAGGTGCCCGCCGCGGCAGGCTGGGTTCCGAGTCCTGAGATGACCACCAGGCGCCGGACACCGGCCGCCCTGGCGGCGACGGCCAGGTTCTCGGTGCCCAAGCCGTTGACCTTCTGGTATGCACCGGGGTACGGCTCCTTGAGGTTCGCGGTGATGGCGGCGCAATGGATCACCGTCCTCGCCCCGTCAAGGGCGCCCGTCAGCGTGTCGGCCCGGACCAGGTCAGCCTCGGCCATCATGACCTCGGGCGGCGGTGAGTAGCGACTGCTGTCGCGCACCATGGCGCGCAGCGTGTATCCCGCCTGGGCGAGACGGCTCACAACATGGCGGCCCACGAAGCCGTTGGCGCCGGTGACTACGATCAGTCCGTCGTGGGTGGGACTCATCGCTGACGTGCCTCCCGGTCCGGCGTCAGGCGGAATACCGCGTGGCGTAGGTCCTCGAATGCCAGCACCGCCGCGACGGCCCGATCGATCGTCCCATGGAAGTCGCGAATCGCATCCAGCCGCCCCTTCAGGAAGCGGTACTCCTCGATGGGGATCCGGGTGCGGTCGGCCTCCAGGACCGCGAGCGCCTTCCGAGTGCTGGCCAGCGCCTGGTCGAACTCCTGCTTCTGGCGCTCCTTCAGGATGCTGCGGGCGAACTCCCAGAGGTCGGCCTGGGGGCTGTAGTACTCCTTGCGGTCGCCGGGGCGCCAGCTCTTGGTTATCAGACCGAGCCGCAGCAGCGCGCGAAGATTGGTGCTGGCGTGGCCCTTGGTGATGCCGACCGCAGTGACCACACCGTCCATGGTCATGGGGTCCTGGTTCAGGTAGAGGACGGCCCAGATCCGTCCCATGGCTGGGGCGATGCCCCAGAACTCTCCGACGCGGCCCATCCCGTCGATGAAACTCGTCCGGGCATGCTCGGCCGGATCGGGCCGCTCGTGGGCCTCTCTCCGCGCGCCCGGTTGCCTGTTCTGTGGAAGCTGCCTTGGCATTTCAGACCTTCCCTAAGTTTAGTACGTACTATACTGTAGGGGAAGTCGGTCTCCACCTTAAGGTGTCGGACGGCAGAGCCACCTAAAGAACTCCCGGCTCAGCGTCATCACCCAGCTCCTGGGCCGGATACCCGGGCCGGATGAGCCAGAGCTGCGCCAGGTCTTCGGAGTGGTCGGCCCCCGGGTCGGGCACCGTGGTTAGGGCGATGGCGTCCCGTTCGGCTGGTCTTGGGTGTTCACCGTGGGCACAAGCCCGGGGAGAGTGGCCGGCGGAGGCGGGCCGCTCCAGAGGACGGCCCCGGTCTGCCAGTCGATCGCCTCCAAGGAGTAGCTGTTCGACGGCGAGAGAATCCTCTCGATCACCACGTGCCCGTCCCACGAGAGGGCCAGCGGCTCGCCCTGGAGCTGACCCACGACGCTATCCGTGGCCAGATCGCAGACCGTGCCCTCCTGTTCATCGCCGGAGGCCTCGTAGGTAGCTCCGGGAGAGATGACCTGGGGCACGGGACAGGCATCGCTCGATGCACCTGCCTGCCGCTGCCACAGGATCGCGCCGTCGCTGAGTCGGATCTCGGTCAGCGATTCCAGGCTCCCCATGAAACTGGTGGCCAGCAGGGCGAGGTTCCCGCTCGCGTCACAGGCGATCACGCCCGTGCCGGTGCGGGGTCCGAAACCGGCAACGGTTGCCACCTTCTTGCCCTGGGCCCCTGGCCCGACCAGATACAGCTCGCCCTCTATGCTCGAGGGGCTGTCTTCCTGCACAAGACACTGGTGAACATCGTCCTCGGCCCAGGTCCCCTCGGAGAGAGAGGTAGGGAGGCTCTCAATTCGTTTACCGAACCGACCCAGCACCACGGTCCCAGTCGCCGTGGCCACCTCCAGGCGAGAGCCGTCAGGTGACTGCTCGACGGAGCAGCACTCAAGGGGCACCGACGCGGTACCCTGGCCTACCAGCTGTCCGTTCCAGTCGAACACCGAGATCGCCGAGATAGACGAGGTCGGTACCGAGAAGAAGGTCGCCTCCGTCGATGCCTATCGTCGGAGACAACCACGAAACGCGGGACTTCCACGCAACCCTCGCAGCTCGGCGATGTTCGTCCGAGGATGTTCAGGGGCCTGGCGCCAGTGCGGTGGTCGCGGTGAGGCTCACGCGCCGTGCAGTTGAGCGAAGAACGCGCGCATGGCCGCAGCGACCAGGTCAGGGGTTTGCTTGGCAGTGAAGTGGCCGCCGCGAGGCAGCTGAGTCCAGAACCGGATGTCGGTGTAGGTGCGTTCCGCGTAGTGGCGCGGGAAACCGCGCTCACCCCACTGGACGGACACCCCGACCGGGACGTGGACGAGCGGCATGGATGGCTCGAACCGGTCATCGAAGTAGGCTCGGAAAGACGTTCCGATCGTGCCCGTGAACCAATACAGCGAGATCGTGGTGAGCAGCTCGTCCGTTGTCCACCACTCGGCGATGTCGTCGGCGCCACTCCACTCGCGGAACTTCTCCACGAGCCAGGCGGCTAGGCCGGCGGGGGAGTCGGTCAGCCCGACGGCGAGGGTGTCGGGCCGGGTCGACTGCTGGCCGCTGTATCCCTTGCCGCGCTCCCACTTGTGCGCGAGCCAGGCGATGAACGTGTGTTCTTCGGCGGTGAGGTTCTCACGTCTCTCTTCGGGTGGGAACGCCGCGTGGGTCGCGAACAATCCGATCACGGCCTCCGGATGTGTCGCCGCCAGCCGGTCGCTCACCCACGTTCCGACGTCCTCACCGTAGGTTGCATAGCGTTCATAGCCAAGCACGGAGGTCATGAGCTCATGCCACCGCTCCGCAACCGCCGACGAAACGAACGGTTCGGCCATCGGCTCGGAGTAGCCGTACCCCGGCAGCGAGGGGATCACCACGTCGAACCGGTCCTGGGCGGTTCCGCCGCGCGAATCCGGATTCACCAGGAACCCCGCGAGGGAGAGCATCTCGATGAAGGAATACGGCCAACCGTGGGACAAGACGATAGGGATCGGGTCGGACGCGTCCCGTGACCGCGGGGCGCGCAGGTGCACGAAATGGATCCGTTCACCTCGAACGAGCGCCGTGAACTGCGGGAAGGCGTTCAATCGGGCCTCGGCCGCTCGCCAGTCGAAATCGCCGCGCCACTCCTCCACCAGTTTCGCGAGGAAGCCGAGATCCACGCCGGCGTCCCACGGCGCTGACGGTGTCTGAATCGGGTAGCGGGTGTGTGCCAGCCGCAACCGCAGGTCCTCAACATCGGAGGCGGGAACGTCGATGCGAAACGGGCGCGGACCCACGGTACTGGTGTTCAGGGTCATACCTCCAGGCTATTCGGCTCCGAGGCAGGACTTGAATCGTAATGGGACGAGTCTCGCCCCAGGAAGCGCCGGGCTCGCGATAGCCAGGACCGGTGCAGCAACCTCATCGTACCAGGCGAGGGCTCTCACTTGAGGCGTCGACCAGCAGGTCGATGAAGCTGCTCAGTGTCGACCCATCCTCCGCGCCGTGGTCCGGATTGAGCTCTGTAATGGTCAAACCGTCGAACCGCCTGTCACTCAGGAGAGTCCGCAAGACCTCCTGTGCGTCGGCAAGGCGCAGCCCTCCGAAGCGAACGTAATTCTCCGCCAGAGGAAGGTCGAAGAAATCGATCACATCCACATCGAAGTGCACCAAGAGGCTTTCAATGTCGGGCGGCAGCCACTCAAGCGCCCGGAGTGCTGCCGCTCTCGCATCAACCATCACCTCGGCGGCTTCGATGACCTGCAGGTGGAGTTCTTGACGTTGTCGCTTCTCGAATGCTGTCACTGAATCGGCATTGACCCCGAGAAACACCACGCACTCTGGTGTTAGCAAGGGAGAGCGAGGGCCGATGTCGCGCAGTGATTCGATGCATCCATCAACTCCGAGTAGGTGTGTGACTCCCATCCAGTCCACCGCTCCGTCGGGCTCGGTGGTTGGGGTGTTGAGATCGAGATGCCCGTCGAAGTAGATGAGCCCGATCGATCTGTTCGGCGTCAGCGTGCCCGCCACCATGGCGAGGGCGAGCGTGCAGTTGCCCCCGATCAGGAGCGGCAGGTAACCGGCGGCATGGGCAGAAGCTACGCAGTCGCGGGCAGCAATGACGTCCGCGACGATCCGCGCCATCGTGGGGCCGCTGTACCACTCTCGGTCAGCCGTCCAGCGACTTACCGGCAAGTCACCGAGATCCTCTGTGTCGATTCCCGCTGAGCGAAGGCGACCTTCGAGGCCTGCTGCGCGGAGCGCCGCGGGCGCCTTCTCCTGCCCTGGGGCAAAAGAGGCCACGCTGGTGGGGGCCCCGATGATCGCCAGTTTGAGCGTTTGCATGTCGGTTGTTGTCATCGCTTCGCTCCTCAGATTGCAGATTGTCCGCAGCTGATCCGCTGGCGCCAACGGGATACGCCGCCCGTGTTTGGCCAGCTGTTACTGGCGCGAGCTCTTACTCGGGGACGAGGCTTCCTTGGTATGGCGGGAGTGAGTTCGCGAACTTTGTATGCCCTCACCGGATCTCCGGGTGAAGAATGGGCGGCAGGCCGGAGCCCGATCCCAGACACGCTCCACCGGGCGCCAACCACCAGCGCAACCTCCGAGCGAGCCGCGCGCGCGCCCCAGACCTGGGCCGCTCACGATGCAGGTTTCCGGCCTCCCACGTCTGCAGTGCTCCTCGCTCGATCTCTCGCTCACGGGTTGTCGCCAGCTCGCCGATGAGGTATGGGTGCATCAGGATCTCCCGTCGTCACTTGCTATCCTCTTTCGATGGTGACGATGCTACCTCATCGAGCGTCACCTGTCAAGTGTGATTGATGGTGACTTCTGGTATCCTGGGTCCGTGGACACACCCACCATGGCCAAGGAGCCAGCGCCGGGACCCCTGGGCGAGGTTCAGGCCTTCATCAACACCAGGGACGTGGAGGAGGGAAGCGACGTGCTCGCCACCGCCGATTCGGCCACCACCTGGTTACGGGCACGTGGCGTGGTTCTCGAAGGCGTCATCAGCGAGGCCGAGCGGGAGCGCGTGGTCGACCTCCGCGAGGCTCTCCGCGATCTGCTGGAGGCGCACCACGGCGTTGCTGCTGACCCCGGGACTGGCCAACGCCTCGACGGTCTCCTCGCCGACGTTCAGCTGCACCCCCACCTCTCATCGGAAGGCGCGACCCTGGTCGCTGGAGGCCGAGGGGTGGATACCTATCTAGCCAGGCTGGCCATCGGCATCGTTGAGGCCACGGTCGCCGGGACCTGGCAGCGGCTGAAGGTCTGTCGTGTCAGCACCTGCCGCTGGGCCTTCTACGACCACACCAAGAACGCCCGGGGTGCCTGGTGCAGCATGCGCGTCTGCGGGACCCGTGCCAAGGCACGCGCGTATCGAGCTCGGCAGGCCGCCGCCCGGGTCCAGCTGGAGACGTCTGGCCGTCGAGGGTGAGCTTGCCGATGGGCTCGAGCTCCCAACCCAGCTCATCGATGAGGCGACGCTGGCGAGCAGGGTTCCCCGCCACGGTTCGGGAGGTCCAGTTGGGAGAGGCCTCACGAGCTGACTCCACACGATCCTGCGCTCTTCCCCCATCGTCACCCCGTCGAAGCTGCACTTCGCACAGGGAACAGGCGGATCGGCCCCTCGACGCCTCTCCCGAGTTCAAGATTGCATCACTGCCCTCGCACGGCAGAGGTCCGGGGTTCGAATCCCCGCCGGTCCACCACCTTGTGTTGTCAACGGTTTCTCGCCGAGCGACCTCTACCTTCGACGCGAAACGGCCCCTACCTTCCTATTCGTGGAGAAACATCCCGGAGCCGGCTGGGCCAGGAGAGGAGCTCCGGACGTAGCCAGGCGTCAGGACGAGCGACGGGTGGGGCCGCAGCCGGCCCGCAGCGCGGCTGTCTTGCTCCGTCTCGGCGGCCTGACCATGCGACGCGTGGGCCGCACGGCGTGCCTCCTCGGCGCTCACGGCTCACCCCTCCCCGACGGCTGCGCGCCTTGTGGGCTCGGCACTCACCAGACGCTATGCGGCTTGCTGACCGGTGTCACCCCCTGCAGGACTCGAACCTGCGACCTGCGCGCTTAGAAGGCGGCTGGCCTATTGATTAGGCGATCGCTTAGTACTTCGTGAATTGAGATGCACCATCTGCCTCGTCAATTGCAATGAAGGGGCCGCCTCCCATGTTAGGAAATGGTTGGGACGTTTCTCCGAATCGGTTAAGACCACGTTCAGCGTCGCCGCGGCGCCGTCGTTCGCTCCTCACCAACTCGGGACGAAGGACGGCTAGCCACGAGTCAAGAGGATCCTGCAGCCCGATCCGACACGTCGCGCTTTGATGCGATGTCGCTCGCCCATTCCGCCACGTCCAGGGCACGCCGCGGCAGGGCCTGCTCCCGGTCGACGAAGGGTCGCACCTCCACGCTGCCGAACTGGGCCACCGGGTGGCGGGACGCGATCTCCACGGCCTCGCCCAGGTTGGCGCACTCGATGACGTCATAACCGGCGACCTGCTCCTTGGTCTCCGCGAAGGGGCCGTCCGTCACGAGCATCTGGCCCTCCCGCGCCCGGACCGTCGTGGCGGTGCTCACCGGCTGGAGGCGACCGCCGTGGAGGTTGACCCCGCGACCGATTGTGTCCTCGAGCCACGCGCTCATCCGCCGATCCGACTCCGCAATCTCCTCCGCCGAGAGCTCCACCGCCTCGTCAACACAGATCAAGAGCATGTACTTCTCCCCGGGACTTCCTTCCTGTCCGCCAGCCGGCGCGGTCGACGCGGTCGGGGTGGGGATCGGCCGGACGCTTCCCCGGTTCATGGAGTCAGCCCACCCCGCCACCGCCAGAGGCAGCCGTGGCAGTGCCTCATCGCCCTCCACAAAGGGGCGGATCTCTATGCTTCCGAAGCGCACAGGGAGGCGGGATGCCAGCTCGATGGCCTCATCGAGGTCAACGCACTCGATGACGTCGTAGCCGGCGATCTGCTCCTTCGTCTCGGCGAACGGGCCATCGGTCACCGACAGCTCGCCCGCGCGGACGCGAACCGTCGAAGCGGCACTGGCCGGCTGAAGGCGCCCTCCGTGAAGGCTGATCCCGCGAGTGATGGTGTCCTCGAGCCACGCCGTCATCGACTGCTCGATCTCGGTAGTGTCCTCCGCCGGGACATCCACGTCCGTGTCAACGCAGTGCAAGAGCATGTACCTCATGCTGGGCTCCTTCTTCTCGGTGGGGCGCTCTGAGCCTACGCGGAACAGGGCACCAGGGATGCGATCGCGGGCCGGGTTCCGGCCGGCGCCTCTAGTGGGCGGCTCTGGCTGCCGCGATCCGAGGCCGGCCCAGCAGAACGGACAGCTGCCGGACCGGGACGGCAACGGCGTCGACGATGGCGGCGGCGTTCGCCGCGAACGCGCCCAGCTGAGCGTCGTACTCCCGCACCGCCGCGGTGCTTCCCCTCTGATCGAACCGGTCGAGCTGGTGAGACGAGTTCATCGAAGTCTCCTCTGGGCTCGTCGCCCCGTGTGTATCGCCCCTGTGGGGCCTCATACGCACGACGAAAGAGGAATCGCCGGGTGGACACCTGCCTCACCGAGATCCAGGGCGCGTGCCGGGGCGGGGCATGACCGTCCATCCCGGGGCCGGCCGTTCGTCGTCCTGACGACCGCCCCACTCGAACCGAGACGACGCGAAGCCTCGGACCCGAGCGGATGGTGGGAGGTGAAGTTGGAGACCACGATGAGCCTGTACATCCCTTACGTGATGACGCTGAGGCCTGGCGCCCCGACCGCGGCCGAGATCCGGGCCGTGGACGACCGGCTGGGATCCTTCGCCTTCCGGATCGACGCGATCTCCCGCGCTGCCATGTGGCCCGTGAAGGTGCTCGGCCGCGGAGCGCTCCGCCGGCGCGGAGACGTGGCGATCGGTGCGGTGGTCGCGTCGTCTGCGGCGCGCCCGGGCCAGGGGCACCCTGAGCAGGGCCCCGCGTGGGAGCCGGCCACTGTGATCGATCCCAAAGCCCCACGGCGGCTCACCGTTGTCCCCGCCCGACACCGGGGCGAGCACGGCGACAGCCGAGTATCGAGAATGGACCACACGGCGGAGTCCCGCGGTCGGGAGGCGTCGTCGCCCCGCCCGCGGACGGCCTGGCCACCCGAGGAGCTCTGGATCGATGCCCGACACCGCTGACCCGACCGTCGAGGCGGCGGTCACCGAGGCCTTTCACCAGGAATGGGGCCGGGTGGTGGCCACCCTCATCGCCACCACCGGCGACTGGGATCTTGCCGAGGAGTGTGCCCAGGATGCGTTCGTCCAGGCGCTGCAGCGCTGGTTCCGAGACGGGGTGCCGTCCCGCCCGGGAGCGTGGCTGACCACCGTGGCCCGCAACCGTGCCCTGGACCGGCTGCGGCGCCGTGCCGTCGAGGCCACCAAGCTGGAGAAGACGGCGCTTGCGGGCTCGGTGGCCCCGGCCGAGGAGGATGCCGCCGATACCAGGATCCCCGATGAGCGGCTGCGGCTCATCTTCACCTGCTGCCATCCGGCCTTGCCGAAGGAGGCGCGTGTTGCGCTCACCTTGCGCTCGCTCGCAGGGCTGACCACGGCCGAGATCGCTCGCGCCTTCCTGGTCTCCGAGGAGACGATGGCCAAGCGCCTGGTCCGCGCCAAGCACAAGATCCGCGACGCCGGCATCCCCTTCCGCATCCCGCCACCCCACCTGCTCCCGCCGCGCCTCAGCGGGGTGCTGGCTGTGCTCTACCTCCTCTTCAACGAGGGGTACTCGGCGAGCTCGGGCAGCGAGCTCGTGCGCGTGGACCTCAGCGCCGAGGCCATCCGTCTGACCCGGATGGTCGCTGAGCTGATGCCGGATGAGGCCGAGGTAAGTGGGCTCCTGGCCCTCATGCTGCTAACGGACGCGCGGCGCCGCGCGCGCGTGGACCAGCAAGGCGAGCTCGTGACTCTCGAGGAGCAGGATCGCTCCCTCTGGGACCATGATGAGATCGCCGAGGGACGCCGGATCCTGGGCGCGGCCTTGACTCGCCGGCTGGCCGGGCGATACCAACTGCAGGCCGCGATCGCCGCCTGCCACACCGCCGCCAGGGATGCCGACCTGACCGATTGGGTGACGATCGCCGACCTGTATACGCGCCTCGCCGAGATTGCGCCCTCACCGGTTGTCGAGCTCAATCGTGCGGTCGCTTTGGCGATGGCCGACGGGATCGAGGTCGGCCTTGGCCGGATCGACCAGCTCGCGACCTCCGGTGTGCTCGACGGCTACTACCTCCTGCCTGCAACCCGGGCCGACCTGATGCGGCGCCTCGGCCGCCACGCGGAGGCCTCAGCCAGCTACCGCGCCGCGCTGGAACTGGCTCCCACCGATGTCGAGCGTCGCTATCTCCTTCGGAGGCTTGCGGAGTTGGATCGCTCGACCACCACAGAGAGGAATCGCCCATGAAGTACCTGCTGCTGATGGCTGCCGACGACAGCATTGACCTCACGCCGGAAGCGGCTGACGTGGCCATGGAGGCCACGAGGTCATGGGTGAAGGAGATGAGCGCCCGCGGTGTGCACCTGGACGGCGACCGGCTCAGGCCGGCAACCGAGGCCCGCACCCTGCGGATGCGAGGCGATGAGCTGCTGGTGACCGACGGACCATTCGCCGAGACAAGGGAGCAGATCGCTGGCTACGACATCCTGGAATGCCGCGACATCGAGGAGGCCATCCGTGTAGCGGCCCGGCACCCGTTTGCCCGCTTTGGCACCATCGAGGTGCGCCCGTTCTGGCCGCTTCCGCTGTGACGTGACCAGTCCATTGTCCCCCAAGGCGCTGCGACGCTACGACGGCAGATCCCGAACTGATCGCTGCTCGTGGCTCGAGCGGACGCCGGGTGGCAACTCCGCCAACATCCTGGCGTCAAACCGTCAACAGTCGAAGACCGACCAGCAGATCTCGTTTCGCAACCGCTGATCATCCAATACGAGTTCGCGAATTGCGTCCGGGAGCTGGTCCCGCTGCCACCGGCACTCAAGCCTGCCGACGCTCTTACCCTCTAGGCCGGGGGTCACCGCCCGCACGGCCTTTATCGCGTAGGCCGCAGCACCAAGCTCGTGTGCGGCGACATGCGCCACCACGGCCGCCTGGCCGGCAGCATATGCGGCGTGCCGAGCGGCCCCCCTCAACTCTCGCGCCGCAGCCATGGCATGGCCACCCGCCGCTCGGGACTGAGACATCGTGATCTCGCCGCGCGCCCATGCTCGAATCTGCTCGATCGCCTCGCGGGGCCGCGGGTCAGAGGGCTGCACCGACTCGAAGAGTTTCAGTACGTGCTCAGCGCACGCGGCAGCCCACAGAGCCAGGAGCCAATGGTCGGAATCCTCAAGCGTCCCCCCACGGCGGACGGTGATGAATCGGGGGTCGCGCTCTTTGGGGAGGATCATGGGTCGAACGATAGGGTTCTAGTCACCCTAAGGCACGACCTTGGTCCAAGGAGCAAGGGCGCGTTGAACCGCCCCGGGAATCCTGGAGGCTCCATTCCTTGAGAGGATGGAGCGATGGCAAGGACAAGCAGGTATCCCCAAGACGTTCGTGACCGGGCGGTCCGGCTGGTGCTGGACCACCGAGGCCAGTACGCGTCGGAGTGGCAGGCGATCACCTCGATCGCGCCGAAAGTGGGCGTTCACCCCGAGACGCTGCGGCTCTGGGTGCGGCGAACCCAGATCGACAAGGGCGAGCGGCCAGGCCTCACGACCGAGGAGCGTGAGCGGCTGATGCAGCTGGAGCGGGAGAACCGTGAGCTGCGCCGCGCCAACGAAATCCTCAAGAGCGCAGCGGCTTTCTTCGGGGCCGAGCTCGACGGCCGACGCCCGAGATGACCCAGTACATCCGGACCCATCGTGAGCGCTGGGGAGTCGAGCCGATCTGCCGCGTGCTGCAGTTCGCCCCCGCCACGTACTACGCAGCGACCACGCGGCCACCCTCGGCGCGTCAGCTGCGGGACGAGCAGCTGAAGCCCGAGATCACCCGGGTCTGGACCGAGAACCGCCGAGTGTGCGGCGCCGACAAGGTGTGGGCCCAGCTCCGCCGGGAGGGCCACCCCGTGGCCCGCTGCACCGTGGAACGACTGATGCGCGAGCTGGGCATCCGTGGGGTGGTCCGCGGCAAGACGATCCGGACCACCGTGGCGGACGTGGAGAGCCAGCGGCCGGCCGACCTGGTGGACCGCCAATTCCGGGCGTCGGCACCGAACCGCCTGTGGGTCGCCGATCTCACCTACGTCAAGACCCACTCCGGCTGGGTCTTCGTGGCCTTCATCGTGGACGTCTTCTCGCGGCGGGTGGTGGGCTGGCAAGCCTCTCGCTCGCTGCGGGCCGACCTGGCCCTCGATGCCGTGGAGA
>DNAU01000361.1:3163-3291 GCA_003491925.1 Chloroflexota bacterium | reverse complement strand
ACCGAGGACCGGGTGGTCGGGACCATCGACATCGAGCGAGCCATCAAGCAGGGGGAGCGAAGCTTCGAACCGGGCATCCTGGGGGAGGCGAACCGCAACCTCCTTTACGTCGACGAGGTCAACCTGCT
>DNAU01000361.1:0-3096 GCA_003491925.1 Chloroflexota bacterium | reverse complement strand
GTCAACCTGCTGGACGACCACCTGGTCGACGTGCTTCTCGACGCCGCCGCGATGGGCGTCAACATCGTCGAGCGCGAGGGCATCTCGGTGATGCACCCGTCCCGCTTCATCCTGGTCGGGACCATGAACCCGGAGGAGGGGGATCTGCGACCCCAGCTCCTCGATCGATTCGGTCTCTGCGTGGACGTGGTGGGGTTGCGTTCGGTCGACGAGCGGGTCGCGGTCATGGAGCGGGACATCGCCCAGCAGGCCGACCCGGTGAGCCAGCGCGGATCGAGCCAGGAGGGGGAGGACCGGCTGCGGGCGATCATCGTGAAGGCCCAGGAGCTGCTCCCGCTCGTCGAGGTCCCGGCCGAGATGCGCTGGCTGATCGCTCTGGCGTGCATCGACTCCGGGGCTCTCGGGCATCGTGCCGACCTCGTGGTCAGCCGGGCCGCCCAGACCCTCTGTGCCCTGCGCGAGGCGGAGGCGGTCGTCGAACTCGGCACCAGCGCCGAGGGGGAGGCGGTCTCCCCGACCCAGTCTCTCTCGGTGACCCTCGAGGACATCACGGTCGCGGCGGAGCTGGCCCTCCGGCACCGCCGGCGCGAGCGCCCCGCGGAGGGCGGCGGCAATCCATCGGCCGCCGCCGAGCAGCGTCGGGACCGGATGGAGGAGCTGGCCGAGCAGGCCCGGGAGGCGGCCACCTCCGCGGAGGGCGAGCCCGAGGACTCCGACCCCTCGAGCTTGGCCGACGACCAGGACGGCGGGGAGAGCGTGGCGGACCAGGGCGGGACGGAGGCCGCCGGGCAGGAGGGCACCCGGCTCGGGGTCGCCCAGCTCTTCGAGGGCGAGCTCTTTCCGGTGCGATCGATCAAGCTTCCGCGCGACCGCAAGTCGAGGGCCGCCAGCGGCAAGCGCTCGAGCTCCGAGTCGCGAGACAAACGCGGCCGCTACGTGCGGGCCGTGCTGACCGAGCGCACCACCGACGTGGCCTTCGACGCCACCCTGCGGGCGGCCGCCCCCCATCAGCCCCGCCGCCGCGCCGAGGCCCCCGCCGGCGGTCCGGCGCTGCGTCTCGAACGCCAGGACCTCCGCCAGAAGGTGCGCCGGCGGCGCACCGGTACCCTCATCGTCTTCGTGGTCGACGCCAGCGCCTCGATGGACGCCGAGCAGCGGATGCAGGCAACCAAGGGGGCAGTGCTCTCCCTGCTGCGGGACGCCTATGTCCGCCGCGACAAGGTGGCACTGGTGGTCTTCTCCGGTCGCATCGCCAGGGTCGCCCTCTCTCCGACCAGCAGCGTGGACCTCGCTGAGGCACGGCTGCAGCGGCTCACCGTGGGTGGCACCACCCCGCTCACCCACGGCCTGGTCGCCGGTCTCAAGCTGGTCCGCACCGAGCGACTCCGGGACTCCAACGTCTACCCGCTGATCGTCCTGATATCGGACGGCCGCGGCAACATTTCCCTCTTCGGCGAGGAGCCCCTGGTCGAGGCGCAGCGGATCGCCGAGCAGATCGGCCACGAGCACATCCGCACCCTCGTCATCGACTCGTCGAGGGACACGGCCGGTGCGCAGCTTCCCGGCGCCGGCGTACTCGCGCCCCAGGCGATGTTCGGAGGCTTCGGCTTCAACGCCTGCCTGGACCTCGCCGAGCGCAGCGGCGGCGAGTACCTCGGCCTCTACGACCTCTCCCAGGGCGCCATCGTCGCCGGGGTGGAGAAGACCCTGCGTGGCCGGTGAGCACGGCCCCGGCATCGGCCGGGCTCGCGGCGCGGGCCAGGAGGTTGGGATGAGCAGCGTATTGGTGACCGGCTCGACCGACGGCATCGGCCGGGAGACCGCGCGGGCGCTGGTCGGCACGGGCCACCGCGTCGTCGTCCACGCCCGCGATGAGAGGCGCGCGGTCGATGTGCGCGTCGCCGTCCCGCGAGCCGCCGCGATCGTGGTCGGAGATCTCGCCTCGCTGGAGGAGACCCGAGCTCTGGCCGTCGCCGCCGACCGCGAGGGACCCTACGACTCCGTGATCAACAACGCCGGCGTCGGCGGCACGGCATGCCGGGAGACCACCGTCGACGGTCTGGAGCTCATCTTCCAGGTGAACGTGCTCGCCCCCTACCTGCTCACCGCGCTCATGGCGCAGCCGGCGCGGCTCGTCTACCTCACCTCCGGTCTGGAGGCCCAGGGGCGCATTGGCCTCGACGACCTCCAGCACGCGCGGGGGCGCTGGGACGGCGAGCGGGCGTACTCGGATTCCAAGCTCTGCGATGTCCTGCTCGCCTTTGCGGTGGCGCGCCACTGGCCCGAGGTCCGCGCCAACGCCGTCGATCCCGGATGGATCAGGACGAGGATGGGCGGGCCCGGCGCCACCGACCCGCTGCCGCTGGGCGCCGAGACCCCGGTGTGGCTCGCGGTGAGCGACGACCCGGAGGCGTTGGTCAGCGGCAGCTACTTCAAGCGCCGCCGCCAGCTCCGCGCCAATCCCGCCGCCTACGACGAGGACCTTCAGCGGGCCCTCCTCGCCCGCTGCGCGGACCTCACCGGGGTCACCCTTCCGCGCTGAGGGAGGGCCGCGGGCCGCTCACTGAGGCGGTCCGGCACCACCCCCAGCAGGTCGACGGCGAGCCGCACCTCACCCTCGGCGTCAAGCATCACGGTGTCGAGGAGGTGCGCCCGCATCCCCAACCCGGTGACGGCGCCGGCCAGTCCCGCGTCGGCGTGGTCGAGGACGAATCCTGCCGCGACGCCGGCGTAGTGGCGCGCCACCCCCAGCGCTGTCGGCTCCTCGCCGAGCTGGGCCATCAGCGCCGCCGTCGGGCCCTTGAGAGCCCGGCCGCCGACGATCGGCGAGACGGCGATCACCCGCTCTCGCCGCAGGTGAGGGCGGAGCAGCGCGCAGATGGGGTCGATGCTGAGCCGCGGATTGGAGGGACCGATCACCACCAGGTTCGCCTCCGTCACCGCCTCCACCGCGGCCGGCGACGGCGCCGCGGCCTCCAGCCCGTCGAAGCGCAGGCTGTCGACCGGGGGCTCGCAGCGGCGGCCCACGAACCATTCCTGGAAGCTCAGCTCCCCTTCCGCGGTGGCCACCCGGGTGCGCACCCGGTCGTCGCTCAT
>DNAU01000267.1:684-5854 GCA_003491925.1 Chloroflexota bacterium | reverse complement strand
CGTGCCGGTCATCGAGACCCCGGTGGGCTTCAAGTACATCGGGCCCAAGATGATCGAGACCGACGCCCTGCTCGCCGGCGAGGAGTCGGGCGGGTTCGCCTTCCGCGGCCACATCCCCGAGCGCGATGGCATCGTCGCCGGGCTCACGGTGGCCGAGATGGTGGTGGCGTACGAGATGCCCCTCTCCGCCGTGCTCCAGCATCTCGTCGACCTGGTGGGTCCTCACAGCTACGCGCGTCATGACATCCGCTTCGAGCGGACCGACTACGAGGAGCGCAAGCGCCAGGTCGTGGAGCGGATGCGGGGCCAGCAGCCCGCGGAGATCGCGGGGGTCGCGGTGACCGGCACCCGGAGCGACGACGGCTTCAAGTTCCTGCTCGCCGATACGAGCTGGGTGCTGGTGAGGATGAGCGGGACCGAGCCGCTGATGAGGGTGTACGCGGAGGCGGCCTCGCCCGAGCGTGTCGACGAGCTGCTCCACGCCATGGAGGAGATGGTGGGGATCGCACCGCCGGCGGCCGGGGGCGGCGGGTGAGCGAGGTGACCGCCTCGCGGTGGGATGCGGCGAGCGACGCCACCCTCCCCGCCGACATCCGCGCGGCCGGAGCGGGACGGGTCGACAAGCCCTGGGGATACGAGCTGATCTGGGCGGTTACCGACCGCTACGTCGGCAAGCTCATCCACGTCCGGAGCGGCCACGCGCTCTCCCTCCAGTTCCACGTCCAGAAGGACGAATCCATCTTCGTCGCGGCGGGCCTGCTCGACCTGGTGCTCGAGAGCCCCGACGGCGTCCTTGAGACCCACCGCCTGGCCACCGGCATGAGCGCGAGGATTCGCCCCGGCCGCCGCCACCGCATGGTCGCCGTGGAGGACACCGACCTCTTCGAGACCTCGTCGCCCGAGCTCGATGACATCGTCAGACTCGAGGATCGCTATGGCCGCGAGGGCACCTCTGCCCCGTAATCCGAGGCGGGACCCAGCGGGTGCGCCGCGTCGGCGCGGCACGGCCGGTCCCTCCGAGAATGGGACCCCCGCACAGCCGGTCCGGGGCCACGCGTACCACGCCGCACAGGCCCGCCGGGCCCTCGGCATCTCCGCCGAGCCGCGCCTGGCGGACGTCCCCTTCCCGATCATCCACGCCGCTCTCGGGGTGGCCGCGTGCGCGGTCGCCGTGGCGCTGCGTCCCGGGGCGGTCGGCCTCACCGGCTCGGTCATCGGCGTCGCCGCCCTCTGCACCGTCACCGGCCTCGTCCTCGCCGCCTACGACCGGCTCGTCTACCCGCGCGATCTCCGTCCGGCGGTGGAGTCGATCGCCCTCCCGGTGGCGGCCCTGGGCGCCTTCTCCCTCGTCCTCGCCGGCACCCTCGACCTCCGGACCCGGCTGGTCGCGGCGGCGATCACAGTGGCCGTCTGCGGTGGGTTGCCCCACCTCGGCGGCCTGCGCGCCGCCGGTCGGGAGGGCTGGGGGGCCCGCTTCCTGCGCGATGCCGCCTCGATCGCGGTGCTGGTGCCCGTCCTGCTCGCCGCGGCCAGCCAGAACCTGCCCCTCGACCTCCGGGCGGCGGTGGCGCTGATCGGCGTCGGCCTGGTCACCCTCGACGCCCTCCAGTCCGAGCGGACCCGGCGCCACCACTCCTTCACTCTGGCGGCGCTCACCGCCGTCGTGGTCACCGGGGCGATGGTGCTGGTGGACCGGGCGGTGGTCACGCCGGGGGTCGTCGCCGCGGTGACCCTGGTCATCTGGTACGGGGTGCGAGGTGCCGCCGACAGCCTCGTCTTCCCCCCGCGGCGGCTCGCCGGCGCCGGCGAGCACCTGGTGGTGGTCGTCCTGGCGCTGGGCGGGATCTTCTGGGTGACCCGCTGAAACCTGCCACTTGGCGCCGGCCGGCAAGGGGGCTAAGTTTTTATCACAGTGCCCAGCCTCTTGCCAAGACGCAAACGTCCCTCTGATGCGGGACAACGGGGAGTTCCCAGCGGGCCGCCCGATGGTGCACGCTCTGCTCAGGCCAGTATCGGCAGCGGCCCGGAGGTGCGCACGGTGACCACAGGCTCCGTCCCTCGCCCGCGAGTGGGCCGGGCGCCGCGCGTCCTCGTCGTCGAGGACCACCGCTACCTCGGCGGTCTGCTCCGTGACGTGCTCCCCCAGGGCGGCTTCGAGGTCAGCCTGGTCACCGACACGGTGGCCCTCGAGGGGGCGCTCGAGACCTTCGAGCCGGACGTCATCCTCGCCGACTTCCGGCTCCGCGGGGAGGACGGGCTGGACCTCTGCCGCAAGGTGCGCAGCCACCCCCTGCGCGGCGACGTGCCGGTGATCCTGCACACCGCGATCGACCCTCGCAACCTCCGCCTCCAGGAGGCGCTGACCCTTCCCCGGGTCACCCTGCTGCTCAAGCCGGCCGACTTCCAGACCATGGTCGCGCTGCTCCGCGAGCAGATCTCCCAGAACCCGGACGCCGCCGAGACCGCGACCCCGCTGCGATCCGTCTGAGCCGATTCCCGGTCAGGCCTGGGCGCGAACGGCTTCGCGGCGGGCGTACAGCGCCTCGTCGGCGCGACCCACCAGGGTCGCCGGGGTGTCGGCTTCCTCGAGCGCCGCCAGGCCGGTGCTCACCGAGCGGCCCGAGGTCCGGTCGCGGACGTGCTGCTCGATGTCCGACAGGGTCCGCTCCGCCGCCTCCCGGGTGGCATCGGGGAGCACGCAGACGAACTCGTCGCCTCCCCAGCGGATCACCAGGTCGTAGGCGCGCAACCGCTCCCGGATGGAGGCCACCACGTTGGCGAGCAGGGCGTCGCCGGCGGCATGGCCCTCGGTGTCATTGATGCGCTTGAGACCGTCGACATCGATGAAGATGACCGCCACGCCCTTGCCCCCGAAGCGGTGGAAGCGGGCGATCTCGCGGGACATCGCCTGCAGCCCGGCGCCGCGCCGCAGCGCCCCGGTGAGATCGTCCACCGCGGCCGCGGCCGAGAGGCGCTGGATCTGCCGCACCAGGGCCCGCAGGCGCTCCAGGGCGGCGGCGACCTCGGCCTCTTCGAGACCGGCGAGCTGGACCTGGCGCACCCCCAGGGCGGTGGCGAGCAGCTCTCGGGCCAGCTCGGGGCTGACCGCCTCCTCCACGGTGAGGCGATGCCCGGTCGCCCAGCCCACCAGGTCGACCGGAAGATCGCCCGAGTCTTCGGGCATGGGGTGGAGGTCGACCGGATCAGTGGGTGTTTGCACGCGCGATGGGGCGAGGCCGGGATCGAACATGGCTAGGATACCGCGCACCGCACTGCCAGACATCCGCCCCCTTCTGCCCCCTCTCGATTGATTCAATTCATCTTCCCACAGTTTGCGCGGGGTCGACACGGTCGTTCGGCGAGAAGGGCCGGCGGCCGATCCCGGTCCCCACGCGGGGAAGCGATCCCCACCCCGAGTGTGCTATCGAAAGGCGCATGACCAACCTGGCGGGTCTGGCTGCGCTCCTGAGCCTGGCATTCGCCCTCGTGGTGGCCACCCGCTGGCTGCGCAGCCACCGTCCCTCCTTCGCCTTCTGGACCCTCGGCCTGCTCATCTTCGCCGCCGCGGCCTCGGCCCAATCGCTCGGCGAGAGCCAGGGGTTCGAGCAGCACGTCGCCCTCTTCCGGGTCTTCTACCTGCTGGGAGGCGTGCTGGGGGTCATCTATCTCGCCCTCGGCACCCTCTACCTGGTCGCCCCGCGCCGGGTAGCCAATGTCAGCGCCCTCGTCCTCCTCGCCCTCACCGTGGTGGTGGCGGTCGACGCCTTCGCGGAGCCGGTCGACGCCGCCCGCCTGGCCACTCCCTGCGGGCTCTTCGGGGGTGCCTACAGCTCGGCGGCACTGGTCGCGCTGGCCGCCGTCCTCTTCAACATCGTCGGCACCCTGGTCTTCGTGGGCGGCGCTGCCTGGTCGGGCTGGCGGTTCCTGCGGGAGGGGACCCACCTGGACCGCATCGTCTGCAATGTCTGCCTGACCGCCGGCGCCCTGGTGATCGCCGCCGGCTTCAGCGTGGCCAAGATCGCCACCGCGACCGGCCACTGCACGGTCGGCTCCCTCGACTACCTGGGCGCCTACGAGGCCATCGGGATGGCGGTGATGTTCGTCGGCTTCCTCTCCTTGGGAAGCAGCCTCCTGCGCTCCCCGCGGAGGAGTACCCTGCCCCGGGCAGGCGTCGGCACGCCCTGAGCTGCCTACGCCCTCAACGCACCTGGAGCTGGTCCCGTGAACCGATCGTCCGCCGATAACCGCATGTCCGTCGCGACCCTTCTGGAGAAGGACCGTGAGCTGATCTCGCCCACCTTCGGGCGGTACACCGACCTGGTCGTGGACACCGCTGAGGGCGCCTGGCTGCACACCATGGACGGCCGGTCGGTGCTCGACTTCACCTGCGGCATCGGGGTCACCAACCTCGGGCACCGGCACCCCGCCGTGGTGCGGGCGGTGCACGAGCAGATCGATCGTCTCTGGCACGTCTCGGGGACCACCCACCATCCCCAGCTGGTGGCGGCCGCCGAGGCCCTGGTGAACGTGACGCCCCCGGGGCTCAACTCGGTGTTCTTCTGCAACAGCGGCGCGGAGGCGGTCGAGGGGGCCCTCAAGCTGGCTCGCCGGGCCACCGGACGCACCGAGATCATCGCCTTCCTGGGCGCCTTCCACGGCAGGACGTATGGGGCGGTGACCCTCACCGCCAGCAAGGCCAGGTACCACACCGGGATGGGGCCGTTCCTCCCCGGGGTCCACCATGTCCGGTACCCGTACTGCTTCCGAATGTGCAGCCACGGCCCGTCGGAGCCCTGCCCGATCGCGGCAGGCGAGGAGCTGGAGCTGCTCTTCCGGACCCTGGTGCCGCCGGAGTCGGTGGCCGCGATCGTGGTCGAGCCGATCCAGGGCGAGGGCGGCTACGTGGTGCCGCCGGACGGATTCCTCACCAGGCTGCGCGAGATCTGCGACGCCCACGGCATCCTGCTGGTCGCCGACGAGGTGCAGACCGGTTTCGGCCGCACCGGCCGGATGTTCGCTGTGGACCACTCAGCCGTCGTCCCGGACATCATGTGCGTGGCCAAGGGGATGGGCAACGGGCTGCCCATCGGGGGCATCGTGGCCAAGGCCTCGGTGATGTCGAAGTGGCACCCCGGAGAGCACGGGACGACCTTCGGCGGCAACCCGGTGG
>DNAU01000267.1:343-623 GCA_003491925.1 Chloroflexota bacterium | reverse complement strand
AACCCGGTGGCCTGCGCCGCCGCGACGGTGGTGATCGAGACCCTCCGCAACGAGCGGCTCCCGGAGCGGGCGGCCGCGCTGGGGGAGCGCGTCCTGGAGAGGGCACGCGGCTGGCAGGCGAAGCATCCCCACCTCGGCGACGTGCGCGGGCGCGGATTCATGATCGGTCTCGAGTTCATGGAGGGGAAACGGCCGGCGCCGGAGCTCACCCAGCGGATCCTCCACGCCGCGCTGGAGCGCGACCTGCTCCTGCTCGCCTGCGGGGTCGACGAGAACGTGA
>DNAU01000267.1:0-295 GCA_003491925.1 Chloroflexota bacterium | reverse complement strand
GGGTCGACGAGAACGTGATCCGGATGATCCCGCCGCTGACGATCTCCGAGCAGGAGCTCGAGAAGGGGATGGACGTCCTCGAGGCGTCGCTCGCGGTGGCGGGGGCGTGATGCCTCGGCCCCGCTCCGGGCGGGGGAGCCGGGCCCCGGTCGCCGGCCATCCGGACCGGCCGCGTCCGACGTGGGCCGACCGGGCCGAGGCCTGATCCCGACGTGGAGGAGCGCTTCCTCGACTCACCCCGCCGGCTTCGCTACCTGATCGGTGGCGACGGCCCGCCGCTCCTCCTCTGCCACGG
>DNAU01000310.1 GCA_003491925.1 Chloroflexota bacterium | reverse complement strand
GCGCTTTCGGTGGCGTGGTACGTGCGCAACTGGGTGGATGCTGGGGACCCCCTGTACCCAGAGGCGGTGCGCCTGGGTCCGATCGTCCTGTTCGCGGGACTCAGCCACGTGACGGCCGCGAGCCATGCCGTCGTCCAGTCTGTGCTCGGAGCTCTGCTGGGAGGTCAAGGCACGTCGCCGGGGCAGTGGCTCGGCATCGCGGTCGCCGAGTTGGGCATCCCCTTCGCAGCCGTCGTCGCCAGCCTGCCTCTCGCGCTCTTCGCCGGGGGCCCGGCCCGCGGGGTTGGCTGGCTGGCGCTCGGCTGCGCGCTCACCTTCCTGGTGACGCCTTTCACCGGCTCATCCCAGTCCGACCAGATCGTCGCCGCGATCCGCTACCTGCTTCCTGCCGTTGCCTTTGGGGTCGCCGCTGGTGCCGCCGTCCTCCCCCAGCGATGGTTCCCCTGGGTGGCGGCGGCCGCGCTGGCCACCAACGGAGTCGCCGTGGCCATCGAGAGCGGTGCGCTTGCCCTGACGGTGCTTGCATCGATGTCGGGCGTGAGCCTGCTGCTCATCTGCGTCGGGCCCTGCCGGCGATTTGTGGTTACGGCGGCCGGCTCCAAGCCGGTGCGGCTCAGCGCTGGTCTCGCCACCATCGGTTTGGCGGTCGCCGCCACCGCCGGTCTGCAGCCATCGCAGCAACCCTCGGCCGTTCAGCGGGTCCTGGCGGAAGCTGGAAACCCGAACGCGCCCGTCGTCGTCATGGACGTGATGGATGTTCAGGCGGTTCTCGGGCCTCAACTGGACGTCAACGTGGTCGCTGCCGGCAATGGTCCAGTCGGAGCCGAGATGCCCATCCGCGACCCGGCGCAGCTCACCGCCCGGATCGAGTCCCTCCACCCGGCTGCCGTCGTCGTCGGCGAGGAGGGCTTCTTCGACGTCATTCCGCAGGGATGGGTGCCTCCCCCTTCCTGGCGCGTTGTGGGCAGGGAGGGCTACGGGGTCGTGTACGAGCCCTGAACGGGAAGGCGGTACCGGCCCTCCCGATCAGGGCCTGATCGCCTCCGCGAAGGTGAACGGGTGGTGGTAGCGGAAGGCCTCGTCGTCGCCGAGCTTGCGCATCTGCTCGGTGAGGTCGGCCTCGAAGCGGTCTCTGACCGGCGCCCCGAGGACCGAGAGCAGGGCGTGGGATGACGGGCCGGCCCCCATCATGAGGTCGGTCCACTCACGCGCCGTCGCCGCCCGCCCGCCGGTGACCATGGTGGTGGTGACCACGTCGTTGAAGCCCGCCGAGGCGAGCAGATGGGCGAGCGCCGCGGGCTCCCCCAGGCGGGTCCGGTCGCCGGGCGGCCGGGGGACGACGATCGGGTGGCGCCGCTCGAGGGCCAGGAGCTGCTCATGGAAGACCTTCTGAGCAGGGGTGGAGAGTGCGCGGTCCAGCACCGAGACGGCGATGCGTGACCCCCGCCGCATCACCCGCGATGCCTCGTCCAGCGCTCGGCGCGGGTCGGCGAGGTAGGGGAGGGCGTCGCCGATCGTGACCACGTCGAAGGTGCAGTCGCTGAAGACCAGGGTCTCGGCGGGCAGATGGAAGAACCGCACCCGTGGCGAGGCCCGGCGCTGGGCGACCTCCAGCAGCCGTCTAGCGATGTCGACGCCGAACACCTCGCCCGAGGAGCCCACCCGTTCGGAGGCCATCTGGGTCACCAGCCCGGTGCCACAGCCGACGTCGAGCACCCGTTCGCCCGGGAACGGGGAGGCGATCGCGATGAGGCGGGCCGCCAGCCGGCGGTGGACGCCCGAGGACCAGTCGTCGTAGGCGTCGTTGACGGCGTCGTAGTAGCTCTCGAGGTGGCTCGCGTAACGAGTCGCCGACGGCCATTCCCCGCCCAGGGGGTCAGGGGCCGCCGTCGCGTTAGACTGACGAGCCTGTCCGCCGGCGTAGGGGAAGGATTCAGACATGGAGCAGTCCGCAGAGAAGATGAACGCAAGCCCAGAGGCGAAAGAGTCGGTGGCGACACCGAAACCCGACCGCCAGCGTCTTGGCGAGAACTCTAGCGGCGGCACGGTCACCCTGGGCGTCGACGACCGCCTCGAGGGAAAGCTGATCATCCGCAGCGATCTCGTCGTTCTCGGCAGCATCGAGGGAGAGGTGATCACGACCGGGGACGTCAGCGTCGAGGCGACCGCGGTGGTCAAGGCCCGGTTGGAGTGCCGCAACCTGAGCATTCGGGGACGGGTCGAGGGTGAGGTCACCGCTCAGCAGCGCCTCCGTCTTGCCGGCTCGGGGTCCCTCCAAGGGAACATCCGGGTGGGCAAGCTCCACGTCGAGGACGGGGCCACGTTCAACGGCACGATCGCCATGGTGAGCGGCGAGGCCTAGTCGGGATCGCCCGCGAGCGGCCGCGCCATCCGGGTCGGGGGGCGCCGCCTCTTTCGCGCCGGACGATGTCGAACGGGCGGGGTGGGGCGAGCGGCCTCAGCCGGCCAGGTTCCCGGCTGCGCGGCCCGGAGCCAGCTCGGCGCCAGGCGTGACCGGATTCAGCCGACGAGCGCGGTCAGCGCCCAGACCACGAGGACGCCCACCCCGGCGATGGCGGTGACCGCCAGCACGATGGCCCGGCGGCTGGCCATCCCGTAGCCGGCGGTGACCCGTGGCTCGGCGCTGAGGTTGACCCGTGGCTCGGCGGTGAGAGTGTGGGTGTGGGTTGTCATGCAGCTAATACGCCGCCCACGCTCCCGTGGTTAC
>DNAU01000119.1:5296-24279 GCA_003491925.1 Chloroflexota bacterium | reverse complement strand
CACGGGGCCCAATCTAGCAGCAGCCCCCGAAACCGTGACCTCGGCCTCGGCCGGCCGCCGAGCGTCCCTCAGGGGGCGGGCGCAACCGGTGGCAGGAGCAGCCCCATCGCCTCCGCCAGGGTCGCGACCACGGGCACGCCGGCCTCGGCCAGCGCCTCCGACGTGTGCAGCCCCCCGCCACCGTCGAGGAGCACACAGTCGAGGCCGGCGCCGGCCGCGGCGACGGCGTCGTCGACGGTGTCGCCGATCATCACGGCGCGCGCCGGCGTGGTGCCCAGCGCCGCGACGTGGGCGACCAGGTGGCGCATCTTGGTACCACCCCGCTCGCCCCCGGTGAGCCCGTCCACGCGGACGAAGTAGCCACCGATTCCGTGCGCCTCCACCGCCGGGAGCAGGTACCGCTCCGGCAGCATGGAGCAGAGCGACTGGGTCCAGCCCCGGCTCCTCACCAGCTCGAGGGCCTCCACCGCGCCGGCGCTGAGCCGGCACCGGTCGGACTGCCGGTGGTACTCCTCGTGGAAGGCGTGGTCGAGCCGCACCCATTCCTCGGGGTCGACCGGCCGTCCCAGCAGCCGCTCGTAGAAGAGCCGGATCGGGCGGGTGAAGTTGAGCCGGTAGCTCTCCTCGCTGACCGCCGCCACGATCCCGGCCTGGGCGAAGGCGGCCGTGGTCGCCGCGATCACCACCCGGGCGTCGTCGAGGAGGGTGCCGTTCCAGTCCCAGATGACGTGGCCCGTGGCGTCGGGGAGCGCCGTGGGTGCGCCGGCGGCGCCGTCGGATGCGGTCACGCCGGCGATCCTACGGGGCGGGAGGGCCGCCGCGGCGGGAGCGGGGTCGGCCGGGACCTGGCTCAGTCCCCGGCGTGCCGGTAGCGGTCCGCACGGCGCTGGAGCAGCTCGTCCAGAGGGATCGGGCGGAGGGCCGCGAGATGGCGGAGCAGCGCGCCGCGCAGGGCCCCGGCCATCACCTGCGGATGGGCGTGGGCGCCGGGAGCCGGCTCGGGGACCAGCTCGTCGATCAGCCCGAGCTGGTAGGCGGTGCCCACCCACGGCCGCTGGGCGGCCGCGGCCCTCCCCTTCTGGGCGGCGTCGCGGTAGAGGATGGCGGCGACCGTCTCCGGCGGGGCGACGCAGAAGATGGCGTTCTCCAGGGCCAGCACCGAGTCGGCGATGCCCAGGGCGAGAGCCCCCCCCGAGCCGCCCTCGGAGAGCACGCAGGAGACGATCGGCGTGCGCAGCCGGAGCAGCGTCAGCAGCGACTCGGCGATCGCCCACGCCTGGCCCCGCTCCTCCGCGCCGACCCCGGGCGCGGCGGCCGGCGTGTCCACCAGGCAGACCACGGGCAGCCCGAACTTCTCCGCCAGGCGCATCAGCCGGATGGCCTTGCGGTAGCCCTCGGGGTGGGGCATCCCGAAGTTGTGGATCGCCCGCGAGGCGGCGTCATTGCCCTTCTCCTGGCCGATCACCATGACCCAGGTGTCCTGCGCGGGGGTGGCGCCGGATCCGCCGAGCTGGGCGGGACCTCCGATCACCGCCCGGTCATCGCCGAAGAGGCGGTCGCCGCGCAGCTCGGTGAAGTCGTGGAAGAGGGTCCGCAGCAGGTGGAGGGTGCGCGGGCGCCCCGGGTGGCGGGCCAGCTCGACAGCCGCGAAGGCGGCGCGCTCCCGTTCGGCGGTGGAGAGCGGATCGGCGACTGAGGGGCCCGGCTGCGGCGCCGGGCGCTCCGCGGGCAGACCGCTCAGCGGGCCCGGTTCAGGCCCCGACGCGGCGGGCGGGAGGGCAGGGTGCTGCGAATGCGCGAGACCGCTGGTGGCCACTTGCCCGGTGGCCGCCGTGGCCTCCTCGCTCGCTCCGCGCTCTTCACGCTCCCCCGCGCTCATCGCCAGCAGCAGGCGGACCAGCAGCTCGCGCAGCTCACGCCGGTCGACGACCTGGTCGACCATGCCGTGGCTGAGCAGGAACTCGGCGGTCTGGAAGCCCTCCGGCAGGGCCTCGTGGGCCGCCTGCTCGATGACCCGACCGCCGGCGAACCCGATCCGGGCGCCGGGTTCGGCGAGGATCACGTCGCCCTGGGCGGCGAAGGAGGCGGTGACGCCGCCGAAGCAGGGGTCGGCGAGCACCGAGATGTAGGGGAGCCCGGCCCCGCTGATCATGTTGACCCCGGCGCTGCAGCGGGCCATCTGGGCGAGCGACGCGATGCCCTCCTGCATGCGCGCTCCGCCGCTGCTGGAGATCGCCACCAAGGCGCGCCGCTCGGCGACGGCCAGCTCGCAGCCGCGGACGAACAGCTCGCCCGCCGCCGACCCCAGCGATCCGCCCAGGAAGCCGAAGTCCATGCAGGCGAGCAGCGTCGGGATCCCCCCCACGGTCGCCCGGGCGATCAGGAAGGCCTCGCTGAGCCCGGTCTTCTGGCGTGCCTCGGCGATCCGGGTCGGGTAGGGCCGCCCGTCGTCGAAACCGAGGGGATCGCGGTCGGTGAGCTGGAACTCGAGGAGCTCGAGGCTGTCCGGGTCGGCGAGCTGGGTCACCCGGGCCGCCGCGGGCAGCTGCCCGTGATGGCCGCACCAGGGACAGACGCGGAGCGCCCCCTCGTACCGCTCCAGGACGAAGCGGCGGCCGCACCCCTTGCAGGCGACGCTGCCGGAGCGCGCGACCGGGCGCAGCCGGGGCCCGGGTGCGGGAAGCGGCCGCTCACGGGAGGGCCCCGGAGCGGTGAAGCGTCCCAGCATCAGTTCCCGCCCCACTCCCAGGCGAGCGCGCCCCAGGTGGCGCCCGCGCCGAATGCGGCCACCACGATCCGGTCACCCGGCTTGAAACGTCCCTGGGCGGCGGCGCCCGCCAGGGCGAGGGGGATCGAGGCGGAGCTGGTGTTACCGGTTTCCGACACGTTGACCACGACCCGCTCCATGGGAAGACCCAACCGTTTTGCCGCGGCCTCGATGATGCGCTGATTGGCCTGGTGCGGGACGAAGTGGTCGACGCTCGCCAGCTCCCAGCCGGCGTCGGCGCAGACGCCCTCGGTGACCTCGCAGAAGGTCTCCACGGCCATCCGGAAGGTCCCCTTGCCGGCCATTCGCAGCCGGTCGGGGCTGGTGGGGTCGTCGGGCTGGGGCCCGTAGTAGATGAGGTGCCCCTTGCCGCCGGCGGCGCCCCACCGCCGGGCCACGATTCCTCCCGACTGGACCGCCCCGACCACGGCCGCGCCGGCGCCGTCGCCGAAGAGCACGCAGGTGCCTCGATCGGTGAAGTCGACCAGCGTGGTCATCGACTCCGCGGAGACGAGCAGGACCCGCTCGGCGATACCGCTGCGGATCAGCCCCTCGGTGACGATGAGGCCGTAGGTGAAGCCGCTGCACGCCGCGTTCAGGTCGAATGCCGGGATCCCGTCCAGCCCCAGCCGCCGCTGGATCAGGCACGCCGTCGAGGGGAAGAGAGTGTCGGGGGTGACCGTGGTCACCACCAGGGCGTCGATCTTTGGTCCCCCGGCCATCTCGAGGGCGCGCCGGGCGGCCTTGGTCCCCATCTCGGAGGTCGTCTCTCCGGCCACCGCCTGGTGGCGGAGCCGGATGCCGGTGCGCTCCATGATCCAGGTGTCGGAGGTGTCGACCATGCGCTCGAGGTCGGCGTTGCTCAGGATGCCGTCGGGGAGGTGGGCGGCGACGGAGAGGATGCCGGCCCGACGCTCCCGAGCCGCGGTCCGGGTCGACGCAACGGTGGCGGCAAGTGTGGCCATCTCCAGCCTAGAAGCGCGGGCCGGACGCCATGGTTACGGTGCCCGGCACCGGCGTGGCGACGCCCGGGCGGTGGGGGTGGCAGCGCCGGGGAGCGGATCGCGGTGATGCCGGGCTGCGGCGGTCCGCGCCGTGCCGGTGTCCCGTCTCGGCCCGGCCCCTCCGATCGTTCCGCCCGGGGGGGAGGCCTGGTAGCCTTTCACCTCAGATAACTGCGCCTGACCCGATTGGAGCGAGCTGGCGGCCACCGTCACCTCCACTCCCGCCAGGATTCGCGCGGCACCGGAGCGTTGCCCGGGGTCTTCCCGGGTGGAGGGCAAGGCCGTCAGCGGGTGGATCCAGGTCGAGGTCTACGCCACCTTCATGAAGCTCACCGGCGAGATGGAGGTGACCCGTCCCGATCGCCTCAGCGACGTCGTGAACCATGCCGGCCGGTACCTGTCGCTCCGCGACACCCGGGCGGAGCCGCTCTCGGTCAACTATCCGGTGCTGAGTCGCGTGGAACCGCGGACCATCATCGCCAGGTCGGCGGTCATCCTCCTCTGCCCGCTCGAGGAGCCGGCGGCCGGCTCCAGGACGGAGGCGCGGCGGAGCAAGGCGGTGCACCAGGCGGTGTTCAACAGTGTCGCCTTCTCCCTGGTCGGGGACATCCACGTCGATCCCGGCCAGACCCTCGAGCAGCTCCTCGAAGCCCATCCCGACGACTTCCTTCCCCTGACCAATGTCTCGGCGCTCTGGGTGCCCGCACTCTCCAGCGAGACCAGCACCGTTCAGCGCCCCTTCGCGCTGCTCAACCCGGCGGCCATCCTCAGCTTCTCGGAGCGCGAGTCGCCAGCAGCGCGGAGGACGCGCCCCGCGTGAACCGGCACGGGGTCACCTAAGAGGTCGGGCCGGTCAGCAGGTGAACCTCACCCGCCACCAGACGAATGCGGCCACGGTCGGTGGCCACCAGCAGCGCGCCATCATCCTCGATGCCGAGCGCCGTCCCCTCCACCACCGTGCCCCCCACCTCGGCCCGCACCTGACCGCCCAGACCCGCCGCGCGCGCCGTCCAGTCGTCGCGCATGCTCCGAATCCCCCCCGCCTCCACCTGGCGGAGGCGGCGCCCGAGCTCCGCCAGGAACGCGGCGAGCACGGCATCCCAGCCCCACACCCTGCCGGCCACCCGGTCCAGGCTGACCCCGGGGACGTCCGGTGGGAAGGCGGCGACGGTGAGGTTCACCCCAACCCCGAGCACGATCCCGCCCCCGGGCTCGACCTCGGTGAGGATGCCGGCCAGCTTGCCGGTCCCAACCAGCACGTCGTTGGGCCATTTCAGCCGGCAGTCGACGCCGGTGAGCCCGCCCACCGCGTCGGCCACCGCGAGACCTCCCACCAGGGGCACCGCGGCGGCCACGCTCCCCTGCCGGCGCAGCAGCAGGCTCATCAGCAGGGCGGTGCCCGCCGGCGTTAGCCAGGCACGCCCTGAACGGCCCCGACCGGCCGTCTGCTCTCCCGCCACGCAGCAGAAGCCCTCGGGCACGCCGGCCCCGGCGGCCGTGCGCACGACGTCCTGGGTGCTGGCGGTGCGAGCCAGGCAGCGCAGCTCGAATCCTTGAAAGACGGCCATTCCCGCCCTTCTCACCCGGGCCTCCGCGGCGGCGTTCACCGGGTGGCTCACGGGAGGCGTTTCGCTCCTTTCGTTGGGGCCGTCGGACCCTTGACCGATCCCGGTTTTCATGCCTAGGATTCTGCGGGCTCTCGGGCAGAGACGTCGCCCCAACGCACCCTTCAGGAGGGGGAGCGCTTGCTCATTCAGGACACCTGCCTCACCATCAGCGAGCTCAGGGAGCGCGCCGTGGCCGAGCACGATGCCCGGTATGCGCGCCGGAAGAGGATCCGGGCCATCGATCAGCTCATCGAGGAGTTCGAGATGCTGAACCTGGCGGAGGAGGTGGACGTGCCCGGCGAGCTGAGGTACCGGGCCAGCCGGTTCATCGTCGATGCCGCCCACCCGCTGGTCAAGCGGCGCGCCGAGCAGATCCCGATCGCCGATTGGATGGAGGCCCTGTACGACCTCCAGGACACCCTGATGCTCCCCGGCGAGGACGAGGTCGACTGATCAGAGCGCCGCGAGCAGCTCGTGGAGGCCGCCGCTCACCGCCGGGGCCAGCATCGGCTCCAGCTCGCGACAGGCCCGGCCGCCGAGACGCTCGAAGGCGAGCCCGAGCCGCCGCTGGAGCTGGGCCAGGTCGTCGAGCACGCGCATGTCATCGGCATCGAAGCCGACCACCAGGGCCCCGCAGCGGCGGTACCCGCAGCCGGTCCCCGTCTCCGCCTCCAGCTCCTCGATGAAGGCGGGGTAGGCCTCGGCGGCGGCCAGATTGAGCCGGGTCAGGGCCTCCTCGCCGAAGTGGGCCTCGCTGATCGGGGCCAGCATCCCGGCCGCCGACCAGGACGCCCCCTCGCCCGGATGGGGATCGATGACGGTCACTCGCAGCCCGAGCGCCGACGCCCGCCAGGCGATGGCCAGCCCGATCAGGCCGCCACCGATGATGAGCACGTCGGGGCTCTCGCTCACCGCGCCATTATCCCGATCACTCGCCAGCGGCTGGGCACTTCGGCCCCACATGCGCCGGGTCGATCAGCTCCAGCGGATGGTGGCCCGCTCTCGCCAGAGGTCGAGCACCGTGGCGTCCCCCTGGATGCCCACTGTCCGGTCGGCTGCCCGCCGGTTCCAGAGCAGCAGGTAGAGGTCGCTCGCCGCCCCGGTCACCGTGCAGTCGGCGTCTCCGGCACCGGACGCGACCACGCGACGGTCCGGCTCGATCCGGATGGTCCAGGCGTCCCCGGTGTCGGTGGCACGGACCCCGAGCGACACCGGCGGGTCGGCGACCAGGCGTCCCCGGGGACGGCTGAGGAAGCCGCGGAGCAGCTCGTCGATCCCGTCTGCGGCGAGCGCCGGCGCGCAGGAGGAGGTCCGTCCGGCGGCCGCCTCGGCGTCGACCCGGTGGATGGCCGTCTCATGGGCCTGGCGCCGGGCCCAGAAGGCGAGCGGTGAGGGCGCGGCCAGGAAGGTCCAGCACGCGAGCCCGGCCGGCGCCGCCGCGAGCGCCGCGACCAGCGCGGCATGCCCGTGCCGGAACCGCGGAATCAGCTGCTCGTCCTCGACGGCGGCGAAGAGCTCCGCATCCTCCGCCTCCGTGGTGGGGTTGGGGTTCCCGGTCAGGACGTACGCCGTCGCCCAGCGGTGGACACCGCTCAGGTGCTGGACGAGGTCGCGGACCTGCCACCCCGGGCAGGTCGGCACCGAGCTGTCCAGCCCGGCGGCCGTGGCCGCGTCCGCGAGCAGCCCGCCCTCGCGGTCGAGGTGGGCGACGTGCTCGGCGATCTCCACAGGATCCCCACCTACTCCGGCGTGACCGTGCGCGCGACGCGCGCCCCATCCGGGCCGATCCCCCAGGCGATGACCCGGCGCGGGTGGACGCGGATCACCTCGCGGCTCATGTACGCGTTCGGCGGGGTCTGATCGCGCAGTGCTTCGGCGCTGCCGCGGATCTCGATCCCGCGGACCACCCAGGGCGTGACCGAGGCGAGGTCGTCGACCACGAAGGCCACCTGCCCGTTGGCCTCCACGTTGTGGAACTTGCGGGTGTTGCCCATGTCCCGGCCCCAGATCTCGATGACGCCGGCATTCTCGTCGACCTGGAAGCCGACCGGGCTGTTCTGGAGGGTCGCGCGGGGATCGAGGGTGGCCAGCCGGCCCAGCCGCTGGGTGCGGAGGTACTCGAGCTCGACGTCGGTGAACACCATGGCGCTGGCCCTCCTCGATCCGATCGGCGCACTCTGCCTGACGCAGCCAGGATCGACTGCATCCTAGCCTGCCGCCGTCCGACCGCGAGGCGCAGACCCACCGTCCCCCGGGAGGCGTTCGTATACTCGACCTCGATGAGCGACGCCAGCCCACCGGATCCCGACCTCGACACCATCACCGCGTCTCTCCATCTCGACGCCGCGGACATCGCCGTCTTCTTCCAGGTCTTCTGCTCCAAGCTCCTGGACGCCGTCCCGGGTGCCGTCCAGGTCCAGCGCGAGGGTGGCCTGTTCAAGAAGGAGCACCCGATCAAGAAGATCACCGTGCGCGTGGGCGAGGACGTCTTCGAGGCGGAGCTGAGCCGTGGCGCCGTTGCCTGCCGGCACGCCCACGCGGTACGCGGTATCGTTCTCCGCTCCGAGGATCTGGGCTTCGAGGCCTGGCGTCGGGCGCTGGTCAAGGTCCTGGGCGGTCAGGCCCAGGTCAGCGCCGAGGCCCTCGCGGGGCTGCGCTCCGAGGTCACCTGAGCTCCCCACCACCGGTCCATCCCCACCAGGAGGCGCGTCTGAGATGACCCAGCAGGAGGATTCCCCCCAGACGGCCGAGGCTCGCGTGGCGCCGCTGGAGGGATTGCCCAAAGATGCGCTGCGCCGCCTGGGCGAGCTGCAGGGCAAGGACGCCCTCTTCACCAGCGACCTCTCGGTCAACGAGTTCCTGCTGATCAAGGAGGCCGGCTTTCATCCGCGCGGCCTGGTGGTGGGCAGCAGCATCTACCACATCGGCTTCAGCGCCAAGGGTTGGAGCAGCAGCCGCGAGGTGCAGACGCTCACCCAGGCGATGTACGCGGCGCGCGAGCTGGCCATGAGCCGGATGGAGGAGGAGGCCGCGGTGCTGGGCGCGGACGGAGTGGTCGGCGTCCGCCTCGACGTCGGCTTCTACGAGTGGGGCCGGGGCACGGCCGAGTTCCTCGCCCTCGGCACCGCGGTGAGCGCCGAGGACGGCGGCAACTGGAAGACGCCGGAGGGCAAGCCGTTCACCTCCGACCTCTCCGGTCAGGACTTCTGGACCCTGCTCCAGGCCGGGCACGCGCCGCTCGGGCTGGTGATGGGCACCTGCGTGTATCACGTCGCCCACCAGGGGATGTTCAAGGCGATGGGCAACATCGGGCAGAACAAGGAGATGCCCAACTTCACCCAGGCTCTCTACGAGGCCCGCGAGCTGGCCATGGAGCGGATGCAGGACGAGGCCAAGAAGGTGGGTGCCGAGGGTATCGTCGGAGTGCAGATCCAGGAGAAGTCCCACGTCTGGGGGAGTCACACCATCGAGTTCTTCTCGATGGGGACGGCGGTGCGCAAGCTCCCCGACCGCGAGATCGCAACCCCGCGCATGGTCCTCTCCCTGGACCGCTGATGAGCGACCAGGTCGAGGCCCAGCAGCGCCAGCAGGCGAGCATCGAGGCGCTCGAGCGCGGTGGGCTGCCCCTCGCGGCTCAGGAGCGCATCGAGGAGCTGCGCCAGGGCAGGACCGCCTGGACCAGTGACCTCACCGTCTCCGAGATGGCGGCGATCCAGCATGCCGGCTTCGAGCCGGTGGGCATGGTCATGGGCTCCAGCGTCTGCCGGATCGCGGCCCAGTGGGGTTACACCACCGTCTACGGTCTGGGCGGCTCCACCGGGGGTGGGAGGGTGCGCAGCTACCCCTGCCCGCACGGCTTCTACGGCTACGGGGTCGGCAGCGAGCACCGCCCCGGCTACAACTGGGAGCACCGCTACTACGAGGCCGGGATCACCGAGACCCGCAATCTCGCGCTGCGCCGGATCCTCGAGGAGGCGCGCGGGCTGAACGCCCACGGGGTGGTCGGGGTCCGCATCATCCGCCGCCACCTGGAGGGGGTCGGCAACTCGCTTGAGTTCACCTGCATCGGGACGGCCGTCCGCCGCCCGGGCGGCCCCCAGCTGCGCGCGCCGTTCATGTCCCACCTCGACGGCGTCGCCTTCAGCAAGCTGCTTCACGGCGGCTACGTCCCGGTCGCGCTGGTGATGGGGATCGGGGCCATGGAGATCGACCCCGGCTGCGGCACCGAGTGGCAGCTGCGCTCCTGGTCGAACTCGCGCATCCAGCAGATCAGCGACGGCATCGAGGAGGCGCGCATGCTCGGCATCAACCACCTCGAGAGCGAGGTTGCGGCGGTGGATGCCGACGGCGCGGTCGGCGTGGAGACCGACCTCGCCACCTACGAGCTGGGCGGCGAGTCGATGCTGGTCGAGCTCTTCCTGCTCGGCACGGCGGTGCGGCGCTACGCGAAGGAGCCGCTCGATGAGCCGCCGATGCCGATCATGAGGCTGCGCTGATGTCGGTGATGCCCCACCCGCGCGCCGATGCCGCCCTCGCCTGCCTGGCCGGGCACGGCGGCGACCGTCACCAGGGCCGCAGTTTCAGCAGCGACCTCTCCGTCGATGAGGCGGTGCTGCTCAAGGAGATCGGCTACGAGCCCCGCGGGCTGGTGGTCGGCAGCGCCGTGTACCACATCGGCATCCAGTACGCGAACTGGACCACCAATCAGGAGATGGGCGACCTCACCCGCGCCATGTACCAGGCACGCCAGGAGGCGCTCACCTCCATGGAGAGGCACGCCGAGCAGGTCGGCGGTCAGGGCGTGGTCGGTCTCAAGCTCGAGGTCCAGGTCCACTCGGGTGGGCACCCCCTGGCCGAGTTCGTCGCCATGGGCACGGCGGTCGCCAATCCCGACCAGAAGGCCCGGGGGATCTGGGTCAGCGACCTCTCCGGGCAGGACCTCTACCTGCTGATCCGCGCCGGCTATCAGCCCATCGGCCTCGCCTTCGGCGCCTGCGTGTACCACGTCGCCCACCAGGGGCTCGGCCAGTGGATGGGTCAGCAGACCCAGAACGTGGAGCTCGGCAACTACACGTCGGCGCTCTACGAGGCGCGCGAGCTGGCCATGACCCGGATGCAGGACGAGGCGCGGCGGGCCCGCGCCCAGGGGATCGTGGCCATGCGCATCGAGCAGAAGTCCCACATGTGGGGGAGTCATGTCATCGAGTTCCTGGCGATCGGGACCTCGGTGCGCTTGGTGGCCGCCCAGCATCAGATGATGTCGCCCGAGCTGGTGGTGACCCTCGACGACGAGGTCGCGCCGATCACCGACGCGCCGGCAGCCCCTGCTGCCGGCTCCGAGGGCTGAGCCATCGCCGGGGACCGAGCGCACCGGCCTGCGGTCCCGGTCCCCGCCACCGCGGGGAGGCCGACCTGATGCCATCCGCGGGACATGGTCCCCGGGTCGTGCACGCGCCGCGCGGCACGCAGCTCTCCTGCAAGGCATGGCCTCAGGAGGCCGCCATGCGGATGCTGATGAACAACGTCGACCCCGAGATCGCCGAGCACCCCGACCAGCTCGTCGTCTACGGCGGCGGCGGCAAGGCGGCTCGGAGCTGGGCAGCGTTCGACGCCATCGTGGCCAGTCTCCGGGATCTCGAGAACGACGAGACCCTGCTGGTGCAGTCGGGCAAGCCGGTCGGCATCTTCCGCACCCACGAGTGGGCTCCCCGGGTGCTGATCGCCAACGCCAACCTGGTCCCCGAATGGGCGACCTGGGACGAGTTCCGGCGCTTGGACGCCCTCGGTCTGACGATGTACGGGCAGATGACCGCGGGATCGTGGATCTACATCGGGACCCAGGGCATCCTCCAGGGCACCTACGAGACCTTCGCGGCGGTGGCCGCCAAGCGCTTCGGCGGGACGCTGGCGGGCCGGATCACTCTCACCGCTGGACTCGGGGGGATGGGCGGCGCCCAGCCACTGGCGGTGACCATGAACTCGGGGGTGGCGCTCTGCGTCGAGGTCGATCCGTCGCGGATCCAGCGCCGCCTGGAGACCGGCTACCTCGACGTCCTCGCCGACTCCGTGGACGACGCCCTGGACCGTGCCCTGGAGGCGAAGCACCGCCGCCAGCCGCTCTCCATCGCCGTCCTCGGCAACGCGGCGGAGATCGTGCCCGAGCTGCTGGCCAGCGGTGCCGAGATCGACGTCGTCACCGATCAGACGTCGGCGCACGACCCGCTGATGTACGTCCCCCGGGGGGTGGGCGCCGACGAGATGCCCGAGCTGCGGGCCCAGGACCCGGCGGGGCTGATCGATCGCGCCCGCCAGTCGATGGCAGCCCACGTCGACGCCATGGTGGGCTTCCTGGACCGGGGCGCCGAGGTCTTCGACTACGGCAACTCGATCCGCGCCGAGGCCAAGCTGGGCGGTTGCACCCGCGCCTTCGACTTCCCGGGTTTCGTCCCGGCCTACGTCCGGCCTCTCTTCTGCGCGGGCAAGGGGCCGTTCCGCTGGGTCGCCCTCTCCGGGGACCCGGCCGACATCGCGGCCACCGATCGGGCCGTGCTCGACGAGTTCCCCGGCAACGAGGCCCTCGGGCGATGGATCCGCATGGCCGGGGAGAAGGTCAGGTTCCAGGGCCTGCCTGCCCGGATCTGCTGGCTCGGCTATGGCGAGCGCGACCGGCTCGGCCTGCGCTTCAACGAGATGGTCGCCCGCGGAGAGCTCCGCGCCCCGATCGTGATCGGCCGGGATCACCTGGACGCCGGCTCGGTGGCATCGCCGTACCGCGAGACCGAGGGGATGCGCGACGGCTCCGACGCGATCGCCGACTGGCCGCTGCTCAACGCCCTGCTCAACACCGCCTCGGGGGCCTCTTGGGTGTCGATCCACCACGGCGGCGGCGTCGGGATCGGACGCTCGATCCACGCCGGCCAGGTGACGGTGGCCGACGGGTCGCCGCTCGCGGCTCGGAAGCTGGAGCGGGTGCTGACCAACGACCCCGGCAGCGGGGTGATCCGCCACGCCGATGCGGGCTACCCGGAGGCGGAGCGGGTCGCCGCGGAGAAGGGGTTGCGCCTGCCGATGCGGGAGCTCGACGCCTGATCCCAGGGAGAGGTGCGCGCCCGCGGGCGGCGGCTGGGGCGGGCCGTGAGCCCGCATCGGGGCCTCGGTGCTGCGCTCAGGGGTGCCGGGTCAGCCGGGCGTGGAAAGCCGTCTCCAGCTCGGCGAGCGACGCGACCGCCCGCTCCCGGACCTGATCGGCATCCTCCTGGAGGGAGGCGATGCGGTCGGCGTCGGTCATCGAGGAGAGATTGATGCTGACGTTGGCCAGACCTCCCGCCACCGCGGCGTCCAGCAGGTGACCGGCGGAGTAGGCATCGGAGACCGCGTTGGCGTTGCCGGCCTCGACCAGCTCACGAGCGACCGGCATCAGGTCGGCGGCACGGCGGGCCACCTCGAGGGGCACCTCCGCGGCCCGGCCCAGCGCCGCCTGCACGGCAGCGGTCCGGGTCGTCTGCTCCTGGTTGCTGGCGCGGGGGAAGCGGAGCGCGGCCATCACCCCGTCGAAGGCGGCGACGTCCCGGTCGGCGAGCGCGAGCAGGGTGGCACCCTCCGAGTCGGCCAGCGCGGTCACCTCGCCCATGCGGTCGGCCAGGTCCTCGTAGCCCTTCCGCCCGGCGGTGAGCCGCGCCACCATGCCGAGCAGCGCGGCCCCGGCGGCCCCGGCCAGCGCGGCGGCCGCCCCGCCCCCGGGGGTCGGCCGCGCCGAGGCCAGCGCCTCGAGGACGCCGCTCACCGAGAGGTCGGTGATGCTCGCCCCCGCGGGCGCTCCGGACGCGGCTCCCGCCGCATGTCCGGCCACCAGCGTCTCGATGACCTGGGCGTCCGGGTCGAAGGCGCGGAGCTGCAGGTAGTGGGCGGCGGATGCGGCCAGCGAGGCCTGCGGGATGAGGCCGACGATCTCGGTGTCGAGGACCTGCATCCCGAAGCTCGCGGCCTCCAGGCGGACCAGCTCGAGAGCTCGGTACGGCGGGGTGATCACGGGGTCGAGGAGGTTCATCGAGACCTCGACGCAGCCGCGCTCGGCCACCGCGAAGCCGATCGCCCGGACGCTGACCAGGCCTCCCGAGCGCTCACGCACCCGCCGCGCCACCTCCTTGGCGGCGCGCTCGTCGCTGCCGCTCAGATAGACGTTGAAGGCGACCAGCGGTGGCCGCGCCCCGACCGCGGTGGCCCCGGCCCTGCCGATGTGGTGGGGGCCCAGGTCGGGGAGCCGCCGGCCCTCGGCCACGTCGGCCCGGAGGCCCTCGTACTCGCCGCGGCGCACCTCGGCGAGGCTGACCCGGTCGGGCCGGGTGGCTGCCCGCTCGTAGAGGTAGACGGGCAGCGAGAGGGTTTCGGCCAGCTCGCGGGCGACGCCGCGGGCCAGCTCCACGCAATCGTCCATGGTCACCCCGCGGATGGGGATGAAGGGGATCACGTCCACAGCCCCCATCCGGGGGTGGCTGCCTCGCTGCTCATCCATGTCGATGAGCTCGACGGCCTTGGCGGCCCCGGCCAGGGCGGCGGCCCGGACCGCCGCGGGCGAGCCGATGAGGGTGGCGTCGAGACGGTTGTGGTCCGGGTCCGACTGGCGGTTGAGCAAGGTGGTGCCGGCGACCGACGTCATCGCTGCCACGATGGCGTCCATCACCTCGACCCGGCGGCCCTCGCTGAAGTTGGGCACCACCAGCACCAGCGACTCGCCCGCCGCTCCGGGTCCGCTCATCGGCGTGATCGGACGGTCAGGCGGGCGATCCGGCGGCCGGCTGGATCCCCTCCTGGTTGAGGATCCCGGTCACCTCGTCGAGGGGCATGTCGTCGCTGGGCAGGATGATGTCGCTCTTGGTGACGTCGGCGCTGCCGAGCACCACCCCCTTGGCCTTGACGAAGGCGGTCACCTCGCGCAGCACGGTGTGGTAGTCGGCGTCGTCATTGGCCTGGACGGCGGCCACCAGCCGCCGGTCGTAGGTGTCCAGGTCGGGCCGGAGGGACGCATCCAGCCGGTACTGGTCGTCGCCGTGGATCCGAACCACGATCCCCTGAGCGCTCAGCGCCGGCGGGGCCGGAGCGGCCGGCGCCGGCAGCGCCGCCTGCTGCTTCATCGCGGCCAGCTTCGCCTGCACGCTGCTGTCCACCACGGTGGCGCTGATCTGGTCCTCGAGGGTGCTGGTGCCGCCGGTGAGCAGTGGGGTGTCGAGCGTCCCGCTCTCCAGCAGGGCGTCGACGGCGTCGGCGTGGGCCTGGGTGCGGGCGATCTTGTCCTGGGCGCGCTGCATCATCATCGCCGCGTCGCTGGTGTGCTCGCCGATCCCGGCGAGCGTGTCCCCGGCGGTGCTGGTGGCCTTGGCAGCTTCGTACGAGGCCTTGAGCGACTCTCGCTGGGTGGCGAACGACTGGACCTTGGCCTGGTACTTCTGGAGCGCCACCTGCAGCTTCTCGACCTGGGCGCTGAGGGTCGCGATCTGCGGGTCCAGGGCCTGGCGCTGCTGGGTGAGCACCTCGGCCTGGGTCAGCGCCTGGGTGGCCAGGTCGTCCTTGCCCGCGGCCACCGCCTTCTGGGCGGCGTCGTTGAACTGGGCGATCCGGGTGTCCATGGTCTTGGCCTGGTTCTCCACGCGCTTCTGGCCGGTGGTGGCCTCGACCAGGGCGGTCCGGAGCTTCTGCTGCTGCTCCAGGAGCTGCTGGTAGGAGAGGTCGATCGCCTGGGAGGGGTCCTCCATCTTGTCGAGGGCGGCGTTCGACTTCTGCTGGACGATGTTGCTGAAGCGCCGGAACACGCTCATCGGGGTCTCCTTCGGGGTGGCAGCCACGCTGCGGGGACGCTGCGAATTCTATGCACCGGGGGTGGGGCACCGGGCCGGACCGCTCGGCTCCCCTGGTCCGTCTCCCCCGCGCGCCGCATCTCCCGACCCGGCCACATCCCCTCCGTCCGCAAGGGGTCGCCGCCTCGGACGCCCTGCCCCGGCGGTGGGTCACCGCAGGTCGAGGGGCGCGGCCACGGCGGCGTCCGCCTCCACCCGGGTGAGCACCCCGGTCGCGACCAGGCGGTCGAGGACGTAACCCTGCCGGCTGCGCGCCGCCGCCAGGTGCTGGAGTGGGTCGAGCAGGCTGGGTGCCTGGGGAAGGCCGGCGAGCAGCGACGCCTGGGCCCAGCTGAGCTGGTCGGGGCGCCGGCCGAAGTAGCCTTCGCTCGCCGCCAGCACCCCGTAGTAGCCGTTGCCGAAGTAGATGGCGCTCAGGTACATGCTGAGCACCGCCGCCTTGGTGTAGTGGCCGTCGAGCTTGAGGGCCGCCGCCACCTGGGCGACCCTGTCGGTGATCCCGGTCCGGCCCCCGGTGTAGATCACCTTGGCGAGCTGCTCGGTGATCGTGCTCCCGCCCTCGTCGACGCCGGTCATCCATCCCCAGAATGCCCGTGCCAGTCCGACCTCGTCGACCCCGTCGTTGGTGTAGAAACCCGAGTCCTCGGCGGCGACGATGGCCTGGGAGACCCGCCACGAGGACTCGGCCTGCACCGGGACCGTGCCGTGGGCGCGGTCGATGGCGGCGACCAGGGCGGGGGCGCCCTCGACAGGCGGGGTGGCGACCTCGGCCGCGGCCAGGGCCGCGGCGGCGATGAGCAGGATGGTCAGACCAGTCCGGAGCGTGCGCCGAGGCCATCGGCGCCGGGGAGTGCGGACGGCGGGGGCGGTGCCCTCCGACTCCACCGACTCCACACCCGGGCTGGCAGGGATCTCCGTCTGCGCGTCCCGGCGCGCGGAAGCGTCTGGCCCGGTCGCCCGGGCCCCGGTCCCGCCGACCCGCCCCGGCTCGGGGTTGCCGGGCGGCTCTGCCGTCGGTGTCTGCAGCACTCTGCCCATCAGAACGGACGCCGTGGATGCCCGGCTACGGTCCGACCGGCCAGGTTCTCGGCCGGAGCCGTCCATCCCGATTGTCGCGCGCGCATCCCTGCGAGCTTGTGGCCCGGCGGGAGTGGCGGCGCCTCGGGCGGGATCCGGACGGCTCCTCGGCGTCGCGGATCACGGGTCGGAACCTCACGGCGCGACAATGCCAGGCGGTCTCCCACGCGAGCACAGGAGCGGGCACATGGAGCTCATATCCATCCCCATCCGCAAGCCGGACGAGGTCAACCTCATCCTCGGCCAGAGCCACTTCATCAAGACCGTGGAGGATCTCCACGAGGCCCTGGTGGGCGCGGTGCCGGGCATCAAGTTCGGGCTCGCCTTCTGCGAGGCGTCTGGGCCGGCGCTGGTCCGCTGGAGCGGCACCGACGAGCAGCTCACCGACCTGGCCCGCCGGGAGATGCTGGAGCTGGGCGCCGGTCATGCCTTCCTGATCCTGCTCCGGGACGCCTTTCCCATCAACGTGCTGCCCGCGGTGCGGTCGGTCCAGGAGGTGTGCGGCATCTACTGCGCCACCGCCAACCCGGTGGAGGTCATCGTCGCCCAGATCGGCCGGGGCCGGGCCATCTTGGGGGTGGTCGACGGCTCCCGCAGCCGCGCCATCGAGAACGAGGCCGAGATCGCCGAGCGCAAGGCCATGCTCCGCCGCTTCGGGTACAAGGCCGGGTGACCCCGGTCAGGAGGCGGCGGGTGCCAGCCTCTCGGCCAGGTAGCGGAGCGCGATCGGGTACCGGTACTCGATGCCCATGTGCCCACCCTCGAACAGCTCGAATCTGACGTCGGTCACCCCGATCCCCTCCAGCGCGCGGCGGAAGGCCTCGCCGCCCAGCTCCAGGTACCACTCGTCGCTGCGGCCGCCATCGATGAAGATGGCCCGGAGCGAGCGCAGCGATTCGGCGTACCGGGGGACCATCCGCACCGGGTCCCACGCCAGCCAGCGCTCCCAGATCTCGGGGATCAGCATGCCGGTGGCGGTGTCGAAGGGAAGGTGGACGCTGCCGTCGGGGTCCGACGAATAGGCGGCGGCCATCGCCCAGGCGTTGGTCAGCTCACCATCGCCGTCCCTGGTCATCGCCGTCCGGGAGCGGAAGTCCTCCCAGAAGCGCGCGTACGAACCCTCGTAGTGGTCGCGGAGGACGCGGGCGCACCTGCGGAAGTCGGGCAGGTAGCAGTTCTCGAAGACGGCGTCCCCGGCGTGGTCGGCCATCCCCCCGAAGAGGTCGGGGCGGAGCATGCAGGTGACCATCGCCCCGTATCCGCCGCTCGACTTGCCGGCGATGCCGCGGTGAGCGGAGGAGGCGAGGGTCCGGTAGCGCCCGTCGACCCACGGCACCACCTCCTCGCAGAGGTGGGTGTGGTACCGCCCGATCGCCGGCGAGTCCAGGAACTGGCTGCCCCCCAGCGACGTCCAGCAGTCGACGAAGACCACCACCGCCGGTGGCGGCGCGCCCTCACCGCTGAAGAGCGCGTCGCAGAGCTCGGGGAAGTTGGGCCGGAAGGCGCTCCGGTTGTGCCACATGTCGAGCTGACCGCTGTACCCCTGGATCATGTACACGGACGGATAGCGCCGCTCGGGCTGGTCGTCGTAGCCGGGGGGCAGGTAGACCTCGATCGGCCGCGCCCACGGGTCGCCGAGGGGGTTGTCCCGGAGGACCTGGCTCTCGACCACCGACAGCTCGAACCGCCCCCGGCCGGTGCGGCGCCAGGGCGATCCGGCGGTGATGCTTCCACTCGGGCTGGGCACTCGATCGGACATTGCGCATTCCCTCACTGGGCCCGGAACACGTCTGAATCAATTGATCCTACCCGCCGTGGACGGCCGCCAGTGCGGCCGCCACCTGTGGTCAGGCGGCGGTGTGGCGGGCAGCCATGCCAGGCGGGGGTGCGACGCCGCTGGCGGCGGTGGTCCGCCGTGGTCAGGCGCGGTGCGGCAGGGGTGCGGCGCCGCGGGCAGCCGTGGTCAGGCGGCGCTGCGGCGGGGTGCGGGGCGGCGGCGTCGGAAGGATCCGACGGGGCGGTGGGAGAGCCCTGCCCGCATCGGCCGCGGGGCGGTGACGTTGGGTGCCGGTCTCTCGGTCTCGGCGAGGTACAGCCATTCGCCGCGCTGAAGGAGGGGTTCCGCGTGCAGCCGGGGTAGGCGCGGTGCGCCCCCGCGCTGCAGCTTCTGCCACTGCTCGGCATCGGCGCCCGAGAGCAGGGTGATCGCCCGCCCGGCGGCGCCGTTGCGGGCGGTTCGGCCGATGCGGTGGGTCAGCCACTGCGCGGTCTCGGGCAGCTCGTAGTTGACGACCAGCCCGACGTGGGGGACGTCGAGCCCTCGGGCGGCCACGTTGGTTGCCACCAGGACGTCGACCTCGCCGTCGCGGAAGCTGCCGATCGAGCGCTCCCGGGCGTTCTGGGAGAGGTTGCCCTGGAGCTCGGCCACCCGCATCTGCAGCCCGTCCAGCTTGTGGGCCAGCTTCTTGGCCCCGTGCTTGGTCCGGGTGAAGACGATCGTCCCCGATCCCGCCGGCTGGAGCTTGAGGAGCGTCACCAGCGAGTCCATGCGCTGGTCCTCGTTGACGTGCAGCACGCCGTGCTCGAGGGTGGGCTCGGCGTCGGCGGCGACCTGCACCCGGCGCGGCTCACGGAGGTGACGGTCGATCATCCGCTGCACCCAGTCCGGCATGGTCGC
>DNAU01000119.1:0-5121 GCA_003491925.1 Chloroflexota bacterium | reverse complement strand
CCGGGGCAGCCGACCACGATGTCGGGACCGCCGGCCAGGGCCTGGTACTGGGCCCCATAGCCGACGCCCCCGTAGAGGAGGGCGACCCGCAGCGCCCGATCGAGGCTGGCGATCACCGAGGCGACCTGCAGTGAGAGCTCGCGGGTGGGCCCGACCACCAGGGCGCGCGGTCCCCGGGGCTGGTGGCCACGCAGCCGCTCGATCATGGGGATGGCGAAGGCGAGGGTCTTTCCCGATCCCGTGGGCGCCGCGATCACGGCGTCGTGGCCGGCGAGGAGATGGGGAAGTGCCTCGCGCTGCACCTCGTTGGGGGCTTCGATGCCCTGCCGGGTGAGCGATTCGAGGGTGCGCGGACGCACTCCGAGTTCTGCAAACGATGTCATGGGTTCTCCGGGCGCACACCAGCCTGGCCGTGTCGTGGCGGCTGGACCGCGCTGGCCCCTCTCGGGGGTGGGAAGCGTTCTTGAGGACCCCGCCGGAAGCGGGGGAGAGGGTTCGCCAAGATGCCGTCGACGTGGTCGACTGCTGCCCACGGTAACAGAGACCGGCGCTCGGGCGCGTTTCCGTCATGGATCCGGATTCGGATGGCGACGGCCGGGCACCCCAGTCACCGCCCCAGATGTCGTGGCCTCGTGTGCGCGCAGTCCCGCCTCGCGCCGGCGGGCACGTGCCCCCGAGCGCGGCTTCCCCCGCGGATCACCTCGCGGGGCCTCCGTCGACCTCCAACCCCCGGCTGTGGCAGCGGACTATCCTGCGCGGAACCGTGAGCGAGACACGATCAGCCGAGGGCGGGCCACCCGGAGCCGGGGATGCGCGGACGCCGGATCCGCGCACGGATCGGATGCCGGACCCGCGCACGGGGGCTGAGGAGGGAAGGAGCGGCGCGGCCCCCTCGGCGCGCCGGCACTGGATGCATTGGTCGGGCGTCGCGGTGCCGCTCAGCTACGGACTCGGTGCGGTCCTCCTCTTCGCCAACGCGCTGAGATCTCCGGGTGCCGCGCTCACCGGCAGCAATCCCGACGCCATGCAGCTCACCTGGTTCCTGGCGTGGATGGCGCACGCGCTGACCCACGGCCAGGCACTGCTCTTCTCCCACGCGCTCAACGCGCCGGCCGGCATCAACCTGGCGTGGAACACCGCCATGCCACTGCTCGGCATCATCGCGGCCCCGATCACGCTCCAGTGGGGACCGGTCGTCGCCTACAACGTGCTGGTCTGCGTCGCCGTGGCGACGACGGCGTGGGCCATGTACGCGGCCATCATGCACTTCACCGGACAGCGGCTGGTGAGCTGGGGCGCGGGCCTGGCGTTGGGGCTGTCGCCCTTCATGATCGCCCAGTCGATGGGCCACCTCGACCTCGTCTTCATGGCCTACGTGCCGCTCGTCGCCGTGCTCAGCGACATCATCCTGCTGCGTCAGGACCGGCCCTGGTGGCTGGTCGGCGGCGCTCTCGGGCTGTGCACCGCCGCGCAGCTCTACATCTTCCAGGAGACGGTTGCCGCGGCGGTGGTCGCAGTGGCCGTCGTGGCGGCGGTGCTGGCACTGATCCGCCCGCGGGCTGAGGTGTCGGCGCGCTTCCCGTACGCGATGCGGGCCCTGATCGTGGCCCTGGCGGTCATCCTGGTGCTGGCGAGCCCGCTGCTGGTCACCCAGTTCGCCGGCGCGCAACACCCGACCTTCTATGTGGAGGTGGGCGCGAACGGCCTGGGCAGCGACCTGACAGGCTTGGTCGTTCCCACCTCCAATCAGTGGCTGTCACCCGCCGTCGCCCAGCAGCTGGCGGCCCAGTGGGCGGCCAAGGGGACCGGGCAGGACGCCTACCTCGGCGTCTTCGCATTGGTGCTCCTCGGCGTCGCCGTGGTCGCGCGCCGCCACGATGTCGCCGTCCGGGTTCTCACCATCACCACTCTGGTGCTGCTCGTCTTCTCGCTCGGCCCGTGGCTTTCGGTGGACGGCAGGGACCTCCCCGTACCCCTACCCGATTACATCCTCCAGCACCTCCCCCTGATCACCAACATGGTGCCGCTGCGCTGGTCGTTCTACGCCGCCACCAGCGCCCTCCTCGCCGCCGCCATCGCCATCGCTCGGCAGCCGGCGGGTGGGCTGCGGCGCCTGATGGTCGTGCTCGCGGCGCTGACACTCGTGAGCTGGCTGCCGAGCATGCCCCGGCCGTTGATGCCCACCCCTGCACCCAGCGCGCTGCCGAGCGCGGTGGTGTCGCGAATCCCCGTCGGGACCACGGTGCTCTTCGTTCCCTGCGCGTCGAGCTCTTCGGCCGCGGGCATGTACTACCAGGCGGTGGACAAATTTCACTGGTCACTGGTTGCCGGCTATGCCTACTACCAGTCGGCGGGCTCCCCGGTGGCGGCGAGCCTCTGCGCGTCGAAGTCGCGCGGGACCGTGCCCCAGGGAACCGCCTTGGTGGATGCCCTCCGCCATGAGGGGGTCGGGGTGATCCTGGTGACCCCGAACGCCACCGCCGACGCCGCTCGGATAACCGCCGCGATGGGCCGGGCGCCACTGATCCTGGACCGTTTCTCGATGTGGGTGACCGGCGCGTCCTGAGCCGTTGAGCCCAAACGACAGAGCCTCCGTCGTATCTGTCCACCGGGTCATGAACGCAGGATCGGCAGTGTGTCGTCGCGGATCGGCTGCGGCCTGGCACGGCTCCAAGCCGAGGCGTCGGGCCCGCTTCCCCCGACCTCGTCCGGCTGAGAGGGCGGGTGAACAGGCTCATACCGCCCGGGCGCCGACCGAGGGCGCGGGGGGGGGCCGCACGGCCTGGCCATCAGCGGATGATCTCGACCAGCAGGACCCAGGCGTCGAGTCATCTGCCGCAGGCACCTCGACTCAACGCCAGAGCGCCCGCCATATCCCGGCCCGTGCCGCAGCCCGCCCGATGATCTTGTTCTTGGCCCGGCGAGCGATGCGGCGGGGATTTCCCGATGCCAGCGTCGACACGTCATTGGCCAGCCGGGCCGCCCGGTAGAGGTTCGAGACCAGGCTGCGCCGCCTCACGCGAGGGCCTCGGCGATGAACTGCTCCGCGTCCGTGCCCAATTCCGCCCGCTCCGGTTCCTCGGCCTCGATCAGCCTCAGCAACCGGTGGGCCGCGTCCGGATGGGCGGTGCCGATGGCGAGTCCCATGGACAGCCAGTAGTCGGCGGTCTCCATGAGAAGCGGGTGCACATCCTCGGCGGTCTCAGCTCGCACCTCCGCCATCGAATGGAGCAGGGCCGTGCCGTACCGCCGCCAGCTCGGCTCGTCGATCCGGGAGATGGTGGGTGTGGGATCCGTGGTCATGGCGTGCCCTCGTCGATCGCTCGCGCTCACTGCCGCAGCGCGGAGCAGAACGATACGCGGCCAGGGGACGCGTGGCGGTGCGCCACCCTCCCGCGCAGCTCCCTAGGCTCCGCTCCCTCTCGCGGCTCCTGCACGGCGCCCATCCCGGAGGGCGTCGCGCCGGTGGAGGATCGAGATGGAGTGCTCGCCAAATGGTCATCAGCGCCCGGTCGCCCGCGGCGAGAAGCCTCTCGACACAGGACCAGGGGCGTGGCGCCGTGGCGCCCCGGCCCCCGGTTGGACCGTCAGTCAGGCCCATGGTGAGGTCGACGCCGGCTCGGCCCGGCGTACAAGATGTGCTGCGGTCGAACCTACCGGTGGTAGCGGCCGGCCGCGCGCGGGTGTGAGCACCCCAGTNNCATGGTGAGGTCGACGCCGAGCCGCCGCGCGCGGGCGAGCATCCCGGTGATGGGTGAGCGCGCCGGCGCTCGAGAACCAGGGGTGATAGGTGACCGTGGGGGTGCTCAGGTGAGCGGTGAGCGGCTGCGCCACCGGCGGCGAGGCGAGCGCCTGCACGCCCGGGTAAGAGGCGAGCGCGAACACCCCGCTGGCACTGATGGTGTCGCGGCCGGTGACGATGCCCACCACCGCCAGGTGCGCACCCATGGTCGTCATCGCCGACGCATCGGAGGTGGCCCCGCTGGTCGCGATGTAGGCGGTCGATGGGGTGGTGTCAACCGTCCAGGCCACGTGATCCAGGGTGGTCACGAGGGTGAAGCTCCCCGTGGCCATTGCGGACACGTTGCCGAAGATCGCCCTGGCACCCACTGCGGGGTTGGCCAGCGACCGCGGCATCACGATCACGCTGGCCGCACCGACCGTCCGTGTCGCTGTGATCGTGCCTTTGACCAGCACGTTCTCTCCCTGGCTCACACCCGTCAACGTGGAGAGCGCTGGGCTCGCGGAGGTCGCGGAGGTCTGCTCGCCGTAGACCAGGGTCGACGTCGATGTGGTTCCGACATCATCGGTGTGGGGTTCGGGTTCACCGACGATCGTTGGCGGGATGCAGGCGTGCCCCGCTCACGGCGCTGGCCGCGCGAGAGTTACCACGTCGATGAGGCCTGGGGCGCGGCCGACAGGGGTCACGAGAAGGTCACCAGCGCCCCGGTCCAGACCACCGATGCCGAGAAGGTCCCCGCATAGCTCTGTGCTCCAGCGGTACTCAGGATCATGTAGGCGGTCTGCTCCCCGGAGAGCCAACCCGCCACCGAGGACTCTTCGACCGGGAGCGCGGTGTACCCGGCGCTGGTCCCGGTCAGCGTGGGCTTGGTGTTCCAGCCCAGGCAGGCGACCGCGATCTCGGGGCTCTCCGTGCTGGGCGCGGTTCCGGTGGTGGCCGCGGTGCTGGTCCCCGAGCTGGTCGACCTCGCATCGACCGGCGAGGCGCCGGCGCCTGTGATGTCGAGCACCGTCATGGACAGCGAGGCCGTGGTGGGCAGGGCCACCGATACGGTGGTCGCCCCTCCCAGCGAGTTGGCAGCCTCCCACATCTCCTCGTCGGTCTGGCTGCCCCTGACGACGGCCGTGACCGGGGTGAAGAGGTCCCCGGCATTGTCGGAAACCGACCCCACCTTGACCAGCGTATCGACGTTGCGGACCAGCACCGTGACCACCAGCAGGTCGCCGTTCGCGGTCGGAGTGGTGGTACTGGCGGTGAGCGAGGATGTCGTGGTCGTGCCGGCGGCGGCCCCGAATGCCTGGCTGAGCGCGGGCGCTCCCGGCAGCGGTGTCGGCGTCGACGTTGGCGTTGGCGTTGGTGTCGGGGTAGGCGTGGCGGTG
>DNAU01000074.1 GCA_003491925.1 Chloroflexota bacterium | reverse complement strand
CCAAGTAATCGTCGGCAATCATTTTTTCGGAAATCCGTTGAAAGGATCGGGCATGACCAAGAACCGCCGCCGCGAGAAGAACGTGGGCCACACGTCACAGGGGGTGCGCGACCTCAACTCGATGGGACCGCGCAGGCAGAGGCCGGAGGACGCCCCGTCCGCCCAGGCGCTCGAGCACAACGACAAGCTGGGCCGGGCGGTCCACGGCCGCCACAAGATGGGCCTGCCCGACAAGACCTGAAGGAGGGGAGTGCTGTGCTTCGCGACGTGACGGAGATCGTGTCTTCCCTGGTGGTCGGATCCAACGTCGTGGAGCTGTCGGAAGCAGACGTCGTCGCGGTGGTGGACCACCCGCCGCGTCCCACGGACAAGTCAGTCGCGTAGGCACGGATCGATGACGCCCGACCGCCCCAGGTCCAGGTCCCTCGACAAGGTGATCGACAAGATCCGGAAGCTAGTCGCCCTCGAGTCCTCCCCCAACAAGCACGAGGCCGACACTGCGCGTAAGGCGTCAGAAAGACTGCTCAAGAAGCACGGCCTCACCCGCGAGGAGGTCGCCCAGATGTCGGCGGACGGCTACGCGGAGCTGCCCATGGGGGCGAGAGGGTTTGACGAGTCCTGGCGGTGGGCCCTCGTGACTGCCGCGGCCCGCTACTCGGGCGCCGAGGCCGTGTCGCTGATGGTGGAGCGCAAGTACCGCGCTCCCAAGCGCAAGGTCCGCCTCGTGGGCGAGCGGGCCGACGTGGAGCGGGCGAAAGCATTGTACGAGGAGCTGTGCGGGCTGGTGACCGAGCTGGAGCGGCTGGCGGCGGACCAGCTGATCGACCTCCTGGCCGAGTGGACGGCCTGCTACAGTCCCGGCGAGTGCGCCGACTCGTTCCGACGCGGAGTGGTGATGGGGATCGCCGCGCGGATGGCGGCCCACAAGAAGGCGAGCGGCCAGGACGACGAGCTCTGGCGTAGCGCACAGGACCCGCCCGCGGCCGAGCGGCCCGCGGAGCAGCCGGTCGGTGTGGTGGGGGCCCTGGTGAGGCTCGTGGCCGGGGCCAGGGAGCGCACCGCGCGGGCCAGGGAGGCGGCGAGCCGGGTCCGCGGTGCCCCGCAGAGTAAGAGCATCGACCTCGACGACGCTCCCTGCCCGGCGATATACGAGATGGGGCTCGACCTGGCGCGGGCTTGCGTCCGCGTCACGCCGGAGGGCCGGGTCGTGGTCCGGCAGCAGAGCACCCACGTCGACGGAGATTGGTTTCCGCACACAGGCGAGGACGGAGATGTCCGGTCCAAGAAAGGTCGTGATCATGGCTGATACCAAGGAGACGTCAGACGGACTGCGAGCGGAGGTCGCCAGGTACGTGACGAAGATGGCGAGCAGCAAGCTCCCAGGACCTAAGATCAACATCCTGTCCATCTTGAGGTCGTCGGACGGTGACTTGTTCGCAGCGCGCGTGCTGCTCGCTTACGGAGGTGCGTACCCGGACGGCGTGCTCATCACAGGACTCTTCTTCCAGCACGTCGCCTGGATAAGCGGTGACAACTCGGAGGCGGCCATGACCGACCTCAACGTCGCCATCCAGCACGTGATGAGAGAGCGACTAGCATAGGAGCCAGACCATGTCAGATCGTCGCGAGTACTACTGCCCCGACTGCCACCAGCTGCGCCTGTACGCCGGCGGCGGCACCCCACGCGTCTGCGGAGGATGCGGCGGCGAGGACATCGACGTCGACGAGGTCGGGTCGGCTCGCCTGTGGCGCCGGCGGCACCCCGACGAGGCCAGCTCGGCTCCCGGGCCCCAGCACGCCCACGCCGTTCTTGACCGACTCGAGGGAGGAGGGAGTCCGCGACCCGAGGGCATCTTCGTGATCAACGACCCGCGGCTGGCCATGCTCGAGGCGGCGGAGCACACCGGCGCCCACGTCATCGCCGCCGGCGACGAGCTCTCCAAGCGAGGCATCAAGTGTGTGTTCTGCCTGTTCGGCGTCACGAGCGAGCACGGGTTCGGCGTCCAGGTGGCGCTCAACGAGAAGCTGGTCAATACGACCGACACGTCCGAGCTCGTCAAGGAGGTGCAGGCTGCCATGCGGAAGTTCGTGGTCGAGAAGCTGGGCATCGAGGTCCGCCCGGTCCCGCCGCACCCGGCGGACGCCTGACCGCGGCTCGAATTTCGTGCTTGACACCACATGCAGGGACGCGGTAAAACATTATTTGACAAGGCGTTCTGAGCGATGATTTTTCGATCTACCGACATCGAGACCATCCCCGACGACTCCCGGTGGTCGCCCCCCGCGCCATCCTACAAGCTGACCAGGGGACCGCGGGCGACGGATCTCGCGGTGGACTCCTGCCTGGGAGGCTCACCGAACAGCGGTGGTGAGGTGCTCCGGAGCACGTTAGCGGCCGTCGAGGAGCTGGAGGTGTTTCCTCCCCCTCACATGTGTCGGGTGGTGTCCATCTCGTACGTCGACGTACGTTTCGATCCTACATCCACCCCCAAGTACCAGTTCCACAAGTGCTACACGGAGTGCCGGTGGGACGCGACCGGGTCGCAGGCGCGGGCGGACTCCCTCGAGCACGACCTCCTCTCCGCGTTCGGGGAGGCCATGGTCCCCGACGTCCACCTCATCACCTGGAACGGCCGGACGTTCGACCTGCCCGTCATCGTCATGCGATCGCTCTTGCACAAGATCGCGTGCCGGTGGTACTACGAGTCCCGCGACGTCCGCTACCGCTACAGCACCGAGGGACACTGCGACCTGATGGACTTCATGAGCGACTACGGGGCCTCGCGCTTCATCAAGCTGGGCGACTTCTGCCACCTATGCGGCCTGCCCGGCAAGACTGACATGTCGGGCGACAAGGTCTCCGTGCTCCACGCCGAGTCCGTGCGCGACCCGGCCGGGTCGGAGGCGCGTCAGGCGCGCACCGCCCGCTACTGTCTGCAGGACAGCATCCAGACCGCCCTCGGCTGGCTGCGCACGCGCCACCACGTGGGCAAGGTGACGGCGGAGTCCCACAACGCGGCGCTGGCGACATTCAGGGAGAGTCCCGTGATCGCCTCCGCGATCGACATCAACTGGGATCTCCTGATGGTGTAGTACGATGCACGGACGCAACAACAAGACCCTGGAAGTCGTCCGCGAGCTCGGGTTCGAGAACGTCATCAGGACGAGCGGACAGTCTACGGAGCGCGTGTACTTCCTAGGTCCCTGCGCGGGGAGCTGCGGTCGGGAGGACGGCGCCCACGCGACCGTGGAGGCCGTGCTCGACTTCATCGCCTTCTGGGAGAACCAGGTGCAGGTCGCCAAGGACTACCTGGCGAACGGTCGGAACTGCAAGACCCACGAGTGGAAGGTGGCAGCAAGGGAGCCCAGTGTGGAGGCCATGGTCATCGTGGGTGATCTCTGCCGTCGCGTGGGGATCGCCGACACTACCGAGGCGTGGCCCGTCGAGGTCGCCCGGATGATCGACGCGCTGGCGGCCCGCTGGGTGGCGAGCGCCCTGGAGAGGAAAAGAGCATGACGTTCAGCAATAAGAAGCCGGATCGCGAGGGGTTCTACTGGGTGCGCATGAGCACGCCGTCGGGGAACGAGATAGACCGGGTGGTCCACGCGTACCGGTCTCTCAGGGACGGTGAGACCCGGCCCGACCTCGTGTTCAGCGACGGGGAGAACTTCTCTCTTGCCAGCTCGAGGTTCCTCAAGTGGGCGGGACCCATAGAGGAGCCCGCAGACGTCTACCCCCACTACCAGAGAGACGTCCCCCGGGGATTTTGACCTGGTCAACCGAGAAAGAAGCATGCCTATCCGGTTGACAACCACGAGTGAGTTGAGAGGAAAACTATGAAACCAGGATACAAAGGACCTGAAACCGAAGCCGAATTTGTGGCAGAAAGCAATGCAAGTTCTGCTCTGTCTGGGCCGACAGGTCCGACCACTTGTCTGGAATCTGTTGACCATGGATGGTCTCTAGCTGGTCACTGGTATGTGACGATCAAGACTGGGGCTAACGGTCTGCATGGGGACCACCTTGTTTGCAAAAGCAAAGAACAAGCTGGCGAAATTGCAGAAGCTCTAAGGGAACTTCTTGGTTGAATGGGCGTCAACCGAATAGGCATGGAAAGAAGCGACAGACATGGACGACAACCTGGTCAGGCTCAAGCTCCTCACCGCACCGGTGTCCGGATTCGGATCGAGCAACTTCGACGTCCTGCGGACGGGGCCCTCCTTCAAGTTGCTGGGTTTGGAGGTGCCCGACGCCGTCGCGGACGCCTTCATGATCACCGACCTGCGGGTCGGTAAGGACTCTCAGCTCATCTCGCCGTCCTGCTTCCCGGCCAGCTTCTTCGCGGCCTCGTCTCGGCGCGAGAGGCTCGGGCTGCTCGGCGTGGCTCACAACAACACGTACCTCAAGGTGTCGCTCACGAACCTGTGCGCCGACGAGCGCGTGTTCGAGGGCAGCTTCGTCGGCGAGGTGGTCGGATCTCACGTCGATCCCAGGCCCGGGGACGGGACCAAGATGAGGATGATCGTGGGACTCGGTCTCACGGTGGTGGCGCCCGGGGCCGAGGTGGTGGTGTACGGGGCGCAGCCCCAGCTCAGGTTCTTGCCGCGGCGCCTCGCCATCCCCCGGGCGGTACTCGGTACGGGAGCGTCGGGGGCGTTCGAGGTGGTGGCGGCCGCGGTCCTGAACTACCGCCGCGAGTTACGCCAGAAGATCGAGGGGCCGTTCGTCACGGACAGCTACTCCGAGCGGTGCGAGGGGAATTTTGAGTGTCCGGTCGACATGGAGCCCGCCGACATCCTGGCCATCACGGTGCGGAACCGGACCGACTCTCAGCGAGCTTTCTACGGCACGGTAGCGGGGACGGTCACCTGGTAGGAGACCATGGATCCCACCACGAAGAAGCTCACCAGGACGGTCTGCCTCGAGGCCCTCTCGAGGACCGCCGGGCGCATGAAGCGGCAGAAGCTGGAGCCGAGCTTCCTCGTGTTCTCGATCGCTTACCCAGACGGTGAGGTGGTAGCCCTCGCCGTGAGCCACCTCGTGGGAGACAGGGATCCGGAGCTGGGGGAGGAGATCACGTCCGTGTTCGAGACCGCGTGCGAGATGGCCAGGCGGAAGATCGACGACCGCCGCCGGCGGGGACGGTCGCGCTCGGAGGTCAAGCCGTCGTGAGCCTCTACTGCCCCAACTGCAGGGTGCTAGTGCCGGAGGGCAGCTCCAGCTGTCGCCGCTGCTTCCGGCAGGACCTGGCCTGCACGCAGTGCAACCGCATGCTGCCCGAGGGGAGCACGCGCTGCCCCGCGTGCTCGGCGGCGGTGGTGCCGTCACGGCCGGAGCCGGTGAGCACCGTGACGGCGACGTCCATAGATCCGAGCGTGCTCAGGGCCCTCGCGGAGATCCCCCACGCCGTGAGCCACATGCCAGCAGTGCCGGAGGTGTACCAGGCCGGGAGGCACGGGGTGAAGGCGGAGGTCACGATCCCGGCGGGCGACGCGCAGATCATGAACGAGCTGCTGCAGTTCGTGCAGATCCTGCACGGGATGGCCGGCCGGGTCAACCAGTTCCGCGGCCACACCGACCAGACCAGGGCGATCATCAAGGGCATGCGCACGCTCGCCACGGACATCCAGGAAGAGATCGAGCGGCGGCGCGGGCCGCAAGGATAGATCATGGCCGAAGAGAAGCTGATAACCTACATCATCGACAACGGTCGCGACTACTCGGACCACGCCCTCTACTTCGTGGAGGCGCCCGCCGACTTCGGCGCGTGGTTCGCGAAGGAGCTCGTGCCGTGGCTCAGGGCCCGCAACATGCGGGGAGATCGGTTGAAGGTGGTCGGCACCTGCCAGTCCGTGGAGTGGGTACGCGGTATGTGCACCATGACTCTGGAGCAGTTCCTGGGCGACGACTGCGTCGTTGAAGAATTCGACTACGGCGAAGATCCTCCGGAACACCGTCCCCGGTATAAAAAATTTGACGCGGAATAACTCGGTTAGCTCACACCACAGGTCACACCATGCGAGAAACAGCCCACATCAAGAAGTACGGGAACAAGAAGCTCTACCACATCGAGGGTGCCTCCTACATCTCGATGCTGGAGCTCTCCGACCTGGTGGCCGCGGGTCAGCACGTGGTGGTCACGGCGGACGAGACCACCAAGGACCTGACCGTCGAGACCCTGGCGCGCGCCTTCTACGAGAGGATCAAGGTCCGCGACCCGAAGGCGCCCAGGCAGCCGACGCCGACCGACATCGAGGCCATGATAGCCCGGGTCAGCGTGCCCGCCCCGGCCGCGGAGTGACCGCCATGAAGAACCACGCGCGCAAGTCGCAGGACGCCCCCGCCCGCAGGCGCAAGTACACCAAGACCACGCCGGTGATACGCCTGCGGCGCAACGTGGAGAAGATCGGTCGGCACGCGGAGCTGGGCCGCGAGCGCCTCCTGGCCTGGAAGTCCGACGACCCCGACGTCGCGGCCGCCCTGGCCCTCACGGAGAAGATCGAGGCGGACGCCCGGGACCTCGTCGGCCGCGTGGTCGCCCTCGAGAAGAAGGGGTTCTGCCCGACCCGCCACTACAACGTCTGGGCACCCGCCGTCGGCGAGGTCGTGCGGATCACCGAAGAGTACCGGTCCAAGTACGAGGCGATCTACGCGTCCGTGCTGGAGTCCGACTCGCGCATGCTCGACGAGCTCGTCGTGCACAGCACCCTCCCCACGGGGGAGATAGTCGTGCAGCGCAACAAGAAGACGCCGTTCGCCGTGCGCAAGAGCCACCTGGCGCCCGTCTCGGTCGGTGACTGAGATGACCAAGCCTGCCCCACCCTCCCCGCCCGCCCGGCCGCGCAAGACCCAGGCGGGGCCGTTCCGCGTCCCGGACGCGTCCAGGATCCCGGCCCGGTCGCTCCTGGCCGGGCGCAGGTCCGATCAGGCGGCGCCGGAGGAGGTCACGAAGCGCTACAAGACCCACCTTCGGGGGGTGTCGGCGCCCCGGCCCGCGGGCAGGCCGCCGTCGGACCCGAGCACCGAGATCCTGCGCGGTCCGGAGCCCCCTCGTTCGCGCGTGGAGCCGGTGAGGTCCCCGCGCGGACTGTTCCGCCCCGACCGCGACGGGAGCCGCCCGGCGCCGAGCGAGGCGGACGACGAAGACGAGGACCTCGAGTGATGTCCCTCGTAGACCTCGCCATAGTGCTCTGGGTCCACCTGGTGGCCCTGGTCGTGACGGTGTTCGGGGTGATCCTGATGCTGACGGCGTTTGGCCAGCTCCCGTCGGGAGGGAGCACGTGTGCCAAGGTAGTCGCGGGCGTCGGGGGCTTCTGCCTGATCGAGGCTTCCCGGTACGTCGAGCACAGGTTCCTGCTCAGGTTTAGGAAGGACTAATAGCGGAGGCGAGTAGGTGTCACACCACGATAAAGCGTTCGAGATGACGGAGTCGATCGTCGCCACGTCGAACAGGGGCCGGGTGTCGCGGATCGAGTCCCCCCACGTCGGGCTCGTCCAGTGGATGCTGGACCTGGCGGTGGAGCGCGCGATGTTCTGTTGCAGGTACGCGCGAGACGACCGGCCCGACGCGTCTCTGTGGAGTCGGATCTGGCACCACATCACGGCCAAGATCTTCGGTATCAGTCGGTCGTGGTCATACTGGTGGGTCAAGCTCGAGGAGGCGCAGTCCATCAGGGGGACCGGGTTGACCAGCTTCGCGTGGGACCTCTGCCTCAACAAAGAGGACAACGTCTACGCCCCGCCCGACCCCCGGAAGACCATGGCGACGTACACCGGGAAGGCGGGCAGGAGAGCTCGACTGGCCGCGGAAAAACGCGATATACGTTCGCGCTAGTACCATCAACACCGAACGAGGAACTGCATGGGAAAGAAGCTGTACCTGGGGAACTTGCCGTGGTCCGTGTCGTCGACCGACCTCGAGCAGATCATGCAAGACAACGGCGTGGCGTGCGAGCGGGCCGAGGTCGTGCTCGACAAGGAGACGCACCAGTCGCGGGGCTTCGCCTTCGCGCACTTCGTCTCGGACGCCGACGCCGAGCGTGCCATGCATCAGCTCGACGGGCTGTCGATCATGGGGCGCTCCCTGGCCGCCAGGGAGGCCATCGAGCGGCCGGACCGCCGGGGAGGCGGCCGCGGGGGACCGCGCAGCGTCGCGCGCAGCTGGGAAGGCGAGGGTGACCGGGGCGGTCGACGGTCTGACCGGGGTAGGGGACGCCGCAGGGATGACGACAGCCGAGGGTGGTGATGGCGTCCGAGAAGACCGCCGACCGAATAGAGGCTGATCGCGCAGCTGCCGACCTCCTCAGTGAGACGGTCGAGAGGGGCAGAGCACTGATCAAGTTGGAGCAGTCGACTGCCTTCACGGAGAAGGAGTCGTACGCCTGGTCGCCTCAGTTCCGCGACGACCTGTCGTGCGTGTTCTGCGGCCGCACGGAGCGCACCGTCCTCACCTCGAGCCGGCCGGGCGCGCGCGCGGGCTTGTGCGAGGCCTGCTGCGTGAACGCGGCCTGGTCCTGGCGCGGGCTGCCGGGCGACGCTCCTGCCCTGCCGGCCAAGGTCGAGCGCCCGACCCGGATAAAGGTTCTCCTCCCCCGCATCAAGAAGACGGGCGACGGCTCGACCTCGCCTTCCCCCAGCATCTCGATCTCGTACGAGTTCGCGCTGGTCAAGATCCCGCCGGTGGTGGACGAGAAGCCCTCCCCGAAGTCGGCGAGGTCCGGTGCCGCTCCGGAGGACGCCAGGCCGGCGGCTCCCGAGCCAGCGGCTCCCGAGTCGCCGGTCCTGCCGGACCGCGACGACGTCACGCGGGAGTCGCAGATCAACGACCTGCCCGGGGTCAAGCTCGGCGAGAACGAGAACGAGGTGGCCGCGGTCGGGCGGGCGCTCGACGCCGTCGGGATCGGCACGTGGCCCATGTTCTGCGAGCCGCTCTGCTCGGGCTACACTCCCCGCGGCAACTTCGCCCGGATCTACCTGGTCACGGCCTGGTACCGCCGCTCTACGACCCTAGAGGAAGATCAGCGACCCGGAGGCCAGCGGTTCGAGACCATCGTCTGGCGCGCGGGCTGCGTGCACGACAACGCCCCGGAGATGGCTGGCCTCTACCTCACCCTACGGGAGGTCTGGCCGCTGCGCGTGTGGAAGCACGCCGCCAAGCTCGCGGAGCGATCGCGGCCCGAGACCCTCCTCTCGGCGGTGAGCGTGCAGCTGTCCCGCGGGGCCGTCGAGTACATCCGGACGCAGGCGGCGGTCAGGGCGGGCGACCGCGAGGTGGACACCTCCATGGCCGAGATCTTGTACAAGCGCATGACCGCTGACGAGAAGGCGGTCGACAAGCTGATCCGCGCGGAGGCGGCGGCTCGATCCGACCTGGCCGTCCAGAAGGAGGCTGAGCAGCGGGCCGCGACCGCCGTCGCCGACGCTGCCGCCGCGGCGTCGGAGGACGAGCTCCCCGACGACCTGGGAGATCCTGACGACGCTGACGAAGTAGACGGCGTCACCGGACCGCCCAGGATGACCGAGGTGAACGGTACGCCCCCCGGAGATGACGTCGATGAGTAGCCCTCCGGTGTTCGTGGTGCTCGAAGGAGTCGACCGCTGCGGGAAGAGCAGGCAGGCCGAGCGCCTGGTCTCCCGGCTGGTGTCCCTCGGTCGCCCGGCCCGGGAGGTGTCGACACCGGACTACGCCAGCCCGGTGGGTGAGCTGATCGCCCAGCACCTCGCGGGCGACGTCTACCTGGCGGACGCCTCGGGCTCCACGTCGAGTTACGATCCGCTGGCCTTCGAGTGCATGCAGATCGTCGACAAGTACGCCACGTCGGCCCAGATCCGCCAGATGCTCGACGCGGGCATGTCGGTCGCGAGCGCGCGGTGGTGGCAGTCGGCGCTCGTGTACGGCCAGGACGACGGGATCGACGCGGATCTCATCCGGGACGCCGTCCGGGGACTCGTCCAGCCGGACCTCTCCGTCCTGCTCGACGTCGACCCGGCGACGATAGCGAAGCGCTGCGATCGCCACGACCGCTACGAGAGGGACCTGGCCAAGCAGGAGAGGCTCGCTGCCCGCTACCGTAAGCTCTGGCGAGGTGAGAAGTGCGTCGTCCTGAGCCACGACTGGTCAATAGTATCCGGAGACGGTACCGAAGACGAGGTGGCCGACCGGGTCTGGCAGGCGGTCTTAGCCAGGCGTCCCGACATCGTAGATCAGGCCGTTAAAATTTGACGGTTGACACCTGGTTCTCAAGCACGTAGGGTCTGTCCATGGCCGATCAGAACGAAGTACGGAACGCGGTCATCGAGAAGGCGGAGATCCGGTTCGTTATGGTGCGCAAGTCGGACGACCAGGAGCCCACCGCCCAGGCATGCTTCGAGCTCATGCTCGACTACGGCGACGTCACCCAGCGCACGGGTAACGTCCCCCTCACCGGGAAGAGCCTGGCGCGCCTGCTCAGCATAGCCGGGGTGCGGGAGTGGAGCGCCGTCGTGGGTAAGGTCGTGCGCGCCAGGGTCGTGCCGCGCGTCCTGCTGGGACAGTCCTACGGTACCGTGGACGCCGTCGGACACGTCATCAACGAAGACTGGCTCCCCCTCGGCGAGAAGTCCACCGATCACGATTAGAGGTCAAGTAGAACTTCGGGGAGTAGTCAGGAGAGCAACTTCTCAAGATCATCGGAAGAGGGGCAAGAAGATGTCGGATAACACCAGAGAAGCGATCAAGCTCGCCTCGCCGGCGGAGGCGGGGCCGAAGCAGGTCGCCCTGCACCTGATGGTCAAGAACGGCATGTCGGTGGTCGGCAGGCTCCTCGACTGCGTGGGGCCGTACGTAACGGGGGTCGTGGCGGTGCTCAACGACTGCACCGACCGGACGGCGGACGTCATCGCCGAGAAGAGCCTGCTGTACTCGCTCGCTCCCCCGGTGCTGGTCACGGTCAACTCCTCGAACCACCCGGAGCTCTATATATACGACGTGCCGGAGACGTACGCGGTCGGCGAGCCGCTGGTCGGAGAAGTTTACGAGGGGCCGTTCACCCACAGGTACATACTCGCCGACTGGGCCGGCGCCCGCAACCTGGGCTGGGACATGCACCCCGTCGCCGTCAGGTGGCGTCTCTTCCTCGACGCGGACGACGTGGTCGTGGACCCGCAGAGCCTCCCCGGGGTCTGCCGGATGCTCGACCAGAACGGACTCGCGGCGGCGGCCACGAGGTACCACTACGAGGTCTCCTCGAACGGTATGCCCCGCGTCGCCACCTTCCGTGAGCGGCTGGCGCGCGGCGTACCCGAGATCAAGTGGAGCGGCTACGTGCACGAGGGACTCGTCGGGTTCGACCCGAGGAAGGTCGCGCAGGTGGACGGCTCCCTCGTCGTGCGCGACATGCGGGACAGCGAGGGCACGGGGATACGCATCCCCGGCCGCAACCTGAAGGTGCTCTACTACCACGCCCGCAGGCGATCGTGGCAGATCACGCCGCGCGAGATGGTCTACCTGGCGGCCGAGTCGCGCGTCATCATGCCCCGCCTGGCGGCCAAGCTGATCGAGATGTACCTGCCCGTCTCGAGGTGGCCGGAAGAGCAGTCGTGGGCCGCCTCCATGATGGGCGAGATATACGAGAACGAGGAGGACTACGTCTCGGCCTCGCACTGGTACGAGAGGGCGCACGAGCTGTATCCCGGGGTCTTGCCCAACATGCGCCTGGCGCGCGCCCGCTTCCGCCAGGGGCTCTGGGCCGAGGCCGTCTCCGCATACGAGCGCGGGATCGGACTCAAGAACAAGATCCAGCTGCTCGACGGGGGCGAGGCGCACGAGAGCGCGACCCAGGTGCTGGTTGCGGCCTGCCTGCGCAAGCTGGGCCGGATCGAGGAGGCGGTCAGGCTGTGCGAGGAGGCCAGGTCACAGTACCCCCACGTGGCTGCCCTCAAGGAGATGCACGAGAACCTCGTCCGCGACGAGGCGAGGAGCAGGCCATGAAAGATCTCCTGGTGGTGGTCTTCTGCCTGGTCATCCTCGCTGCGATCGGAATTTACGCGGCGAGCGTCATCTTCAACAGGAGGAGGGCCGGACGGAGAGGACACGTGCTCGTCCAGGTCAAGTTGGCGGACCTCGACCTCTGGGACAGCCTCCGGATCGAGGCGCGCTCTCGTCACCACAGCGCGCTCGATCACTTCGAGCGGATGAAGAGGTTCTACGACGGCAAGGAGGCGAAGGACCCGGCCGACGTGCAGATCTGGGGCAGGGAAGTCACCGTGGGCGACCGGCTGGAGTACCTCAAGGCCGACGCGCGCAAGCTCGAGCTGCTCGCCGAGAGGCTGGGCGAGATCGTGACGAAGCTGAGGGAGGCGTCGGGACGATGAACCTCTGCACACACGCCTCGTCGATGGTGGTGATCTACTACCTCTTCTCTGCGCTCGCGGGAGGTATCGTCGGGTACCTGATCGCGCTGTTCGTCAGGCGGCCGGATCGGTGCTTCGTCGTGACCGGCGGGCCCGCCGGTCGGATGCTGCTCGTGGACGACACCTCCTCGCAGGTCAAGATAGGAGGCGACCTCAGCAGGGTGAGGCAGGTGGTGCTCGCGCACGGAGACCGCGAGCTCGGCACCGAGGAGTGGGACGCCGGCACCCACCCAGAGTCGCTCGACGTGTGGCTTCAGCTGCGGGGGATGCGCGCGTGACCGCCGCCGCCCTCGCCAAGATGCTCTGCCTGGCCTCCGGCATCTACGGTCGGCCGGCGTGGGACCAGCCGAGGTGTGAGGAGAGGGCGGAGCTGATCCTGGCGTCGTCGGAGCGCCACTTCGTCGACCCCGTCCTCATGACGGCGATCGACGTCGTCGAGTGCGACCTCGACGACCGAGACGCCCCGGTCTACGAGATGCGGCACGGCAGGAAGCGCCTGGTCGGGTGGGATTCTTGCCCGATGGGCATGCGCATCCGCGGTCCCGAGCGGAGGCGGCAGTACGACGACGCCGGCCTGATCGAGCTGGCGGCTTCAGACCTGGGCAGGTCCTACGCCTCATGTCGCGCCGACCACAGATCTAGATCGGAGTGTGAGTGGAGGGCGGTGGCCCGGCGCAACTTGCGCAGCAGGGACTACGCGGCCCAGGTCCTGGCCGTCGCCGGCGCCCTGCGGGGCAAGAGGCTCGAGGGGGGCTCTCTCAGGTCGCGCCCGCTGGCCGAGCGCACCGCGGAGATAGTGCGCAGGTTGTTAAGGTTGTTCCGGAGGACGTCGTGACCGACGAGACTACTCAAGAAGCCCACGCGTACTGCCTGGACGCCGAGCCCGTCGCCGGCGACCGCTACGCGTACGTGAAGAGGGGCCTCGCCTGCCGCAAGGTCGGGAAGGGGAGGTGGCAGGTGCGGCGCTCGGACGGCAGGAAGCTCGACCAGATCTCCGTCCAGGTCGCCCTCAAGGAGCCCTGGGCCTCGCAGGTAAGCAGCAGCGTCGACGCGGGCTGCGCGGTCCACGGGGAGGCCTGCCCTCCGGACAGCGACGACTGCAGCACGGCCTACCTGGCCGGTACGACGCGCAGGTGGGTCGCGCAGGTCAAGGCCGAGCCCACGTCGCCCTACCTCTTCGAGGTGCACGTCTCTGAGGTGCCGATGGTGTTGCTAACCGGCATGAGCCAGCAGGAGCTGCTCGAGGCGCGCGAGCGGATCGCCGCTGGCACGAGGCTCGCCGACGGTGCCGGTTTCAGCGTGGTACTGGTGTCCTCCTCGTGAGGAGAAGAGCGATGAAGATGATCGAGCCGTCGAGCAAGCAGGGGTCGTCGCGGTCGCGCGCGGCGCGGGAGAGCGAGCTTTCGCTCAAGTCCGCGCTCGGACGGATACGGGAGATGAGGGCGTCCCTCTCGAAGATCTTGGACCTGGGGCAGGACGACCCGTTCTCCAGGGTGTGCGTGCTGGTCCGCGATGCTCTCATCCGCGACGCTGCCCTCGAGCAGCAGTGCTCCGAGGACCAGGCCCGATCGGCCAGGAGCGCGACCCGGCGCACTTCGCACGACGACCTGCCGGCCGCGGGAGAACTCTTCCTGGCGCGCGACCTGGGAGAGTGGATACCCTCGGAGGCCGCGGAGCTCTCTCACGCGCGCCGGGCCTTCCGCGACGTCTGGGGCAACTGGTACCACGCGAGCGACGAGTACCTCACGTGGCGACGCGTGCGGAGCCAGCCGGCTCAGCCGGCTGCGGAGCGTCGCGGGAGGGTTTGGGAACCCTCCCAGGGTTCCCATCGCAAACGTATACCGAGAGGAGGAGCGACGTGAAGACGATACTATCCATAGACGGAGGGGGCATCAGGGGGATCATCCCGGCCAGGGTGCTGGCCGAGGTCGAGTCGCGTGCCGGGTGGCCCACGTCCAAGCTGTTCGACTACGTGGCTGGTACCTCCACCGGTGGGATACTCGCGGTCGGGCTCGTGCGCTCAGACGCTGGCTCGGGGCTCGGTCCCTACACGGCCGAGGCGATGGCTCAGCTCTACGCCAAGGAGGGAGCCTCCATATTCAGTCGCTCCCCCTGGCACCGCCTTCGGAGCCTCGGGAGCCTGGCGGGACCGAAGTACGACAGCCGGGGCGGCGCGCGGGTGTTCCGAGACTACTTCGGCAGCGCGGAGCTCAAGGACGCGTGCACCCGGCTGCTCGTGACCGCGTACGAGATCGAGAGCCGCACCCCGTACTTCTTCAAGAGCTGGGAGGCCGAGAAGAACCGACTAGACAAGAACTTCTACCTCCGCGACGTCGCGGCCGCCACCTCCGCCGCGCCCACCTACTTCTCGCCGTACAGGACGTGGCCGGTCTGTGACGACGCCGGCCGCCTGGGGCGCCCTCGCGTCTTCGTCGACGGGGGCGTGTTCGCCAACAACCCCGCGATGTGCGCCGTAGCCGAGGTGAAGAAGCTCCATCCCGACGAGGAGCTCCTGGTCGTCTCCATCGGGACGGGCAACGCGGACAAGCCGATCTACTACCGCGACTCCCGTAAGTGGGGCGTCGCGGGGTGGGCCGTGCCGCTGCTCGATACCCTGATCGACGGGGTGAGCGACACGGTCGACTACCAGGCCGCGCTGATGGTCGCCTCTGGTCCCAGACCAGGGAAATACTACCGGTTCCAGACCGACCTGCCCCGCGAGATGCAGGAGATGGACGACGTCCGCCCCAGGACCATCAGCGCGCTCCTGGCCTGGGCGGACCGCCTGATCGAGAGGCAGAGCAGTGAGCTCGACGAGATCTGCAAGTTGCTCGATCCTAGCGCCCGGGTCGACGGGGGAGGAAGGGCTTAGTCATGATGAGACGTCTCTTGT
>DNAU01000102.1 GCA_003491925.1 Chloroflexota bacterium | reverse complement strand
GCCGCGGGCGGAGGCGCCGCCACGGGCGGCTCGGGGGCGGGGAGAGGCTCGGCGGCCGAGAACGGCTCGAGGGCCGAGAACGGCTCGGGTACCGAGAAAGGCCCGGGTACCGAGAAAGGCCCGGGTACCGAGAGAGGCTCGGGGGCCGGCGGGAGGCCGTACTCGGCCTCCGGCTGTTCGGGCCAGAGCACCCGCGGGGTCATGCCGGGCCACGCTGGCGGCAGCTGCTCGACCTCCTCCGGCGGGGGCGGCTGGGCCACCGCGCCGCGGATGGCGGCGACCAGGGACGCCGGATCGGCGTCCTCCCCCACGGTCGCGGCACCCGCGTCCTCCAGGCGGGCGATGAAGAGCTCTTCGGTGGGGTCGACGACGACCATGACCCGGAGCTGCGGCGAGCGCGACGCCAGGTAGCCCGCCAGTCCCACCGTGTCGAGGCCGCCGAAGCCCGTGTAGAGGAGGACCACGTCGGGGAGGAGCGCCTCCAGGTCCTCGTCCAGCTCCTGAGGATGGCGAATGAAGCCGACTAGGCTCACCTGATCGGCGTAGCCGGCGAGCTTGTCCAGCTCGGCCACCGCCTGGGGCGCGTCGCTGGCGATGACCACTCGCACGGCACCGCCCAAGGGACCGTACTGCATTGGCCGCATGGTACGTCGAAAGCACCGAACCGGGATGCCCGCGGCTCACCTCCCGGCAGGCGAAAAGAAAAGGGGAGCCGCTGGCGCGGCTCCCCTTTTTCCGGCGAGGCCCTGCGATTACGTGCCCAGGGCGTTGCTGATGTTCGAGAAGACGTTGTTGACCTGGTGGCCGACCACCTGCAGGATGACGATGACAACGATGGCAATGAGGACCAGGATCAGGGCGTACTCAACCATGCCCTGCCCCTTCTCGTCCTCGAGCTCGCTCTTGCGAACCACGAGCCCGCGAAGACGCCGGTAAAGATCGGGCAACATAGTGGCTTTCACCTCCTTGTGGTGCATAGACTCACCGCTCAGGGGAGCGGCTCTTGCAAACTATGGGCGGATCGCCCATTCCTGGAATGCGGGAAAAGCGAAGGGACGGTAACAACCGGTCACACAACGCCGCCACCGGCCCGCAGGCGAGCGGAGTGACCCTGGGCGGGCTCCCAGCCGCCCCTTTAACGGCTCGGTGAAGCCGCCGGAGGCTGTCGCCGGCCGGTGCTAAGGTCACCGTCATGGCCTCGTGGAGCCGGTCGAGACAGCGTGCCGCGATCCCCGGGGTCCGCGCGGAGCCGGTCGCCGCCCGGCTGGTGGACCTCGCCGGCGATCAGGTCTGCACCCAGCCGGGCTGCCCGAGAGCCACCGGGATCGCCTGCGAGTACGTCGACCGCCGCGGCCACCACTGCCGGACCGCCTGGTGCCCCGAGCATCGCCTGGTCATCGATGGGCGGGTGTACTGCCGGCGTCACGCCGGGGTGGTCAGCGCCCTTCCGGTGGGCTACGTCGGCCATACCGCACCGATGCCCGACCTCGAGACCCGCGCGCCCTCGCTGGTGAGCTGGGTCGCCCGTGAGGTCGATGCCGATATCCGGGAGCTGCTCCTCGCCGGGGACCGTGACAGCCATGCCCAGCTGATCACCGACCCGGTCTACCTCGTCTTCATCGGCCGAGATCGGCGCCGGGCCTGGGAGCGGGCCTGGAAGCTGGTGGACCCGGCCGGGGACAGCTTGCGAGTGTCGCTCCTGGTCGAGGAGGCCGCGGACGCCGAGGTCGCCATCCGGGTGGACTTGGCCATCGTCGAACGGCTCGCCCCTCCCTGGATCATCCAGCGGCTCCATGGCGCCCTGCCGCCCCCGGAGGTGGACGCCCAGCGGCGCAAGGACTTTAATCGCCGCATTCTCAGCATAATCAGCAAGGGGATGGAGCGTGAGGGTCGCGGCAGTCCCGGCGCGCCCGGGGTTCGCGGCGCCCCGGAAGCGGCGCTGCAGCCGCGCTGATCGCCAGCAGACGGCCATCCTCCATTATCCTGTTGGCCGTCCGCGTATCCTGGTGGCCGTCCGCGCCGCCGCCGGTGCCAACCGTCCAGAATCATCCCCACAGAGAGTGATGCCGACCACCTCCTCCGCGAAACCAACGTCTCGTTGCGGGCTGGGACCCCAGCCGTGAGCCAGCGGCGCATCCTGGTCGTCGACGACGACCCCCGGCTCCTCCACATCGTCGAGATGTACCTCGGGATCGAGGGCTACGAGGTCCGGACCGCCTCCAATGGCGAGGAGGGTCTGCGCGAGGTCGATGCCCAGCGGCCCGACCTCATCATCCTCGACATCATGATGCCGGGGATGGACGGGCTGGAGGCGTGCCGTCGCATCCGGGGCAACCCGGCGACGGCCGAGATCCCGGTCCTGATGTTCAGCGCGCTCTCCGGCGACGACGACGTCGAGCGAGCTCGCCTTGCCGGGGCCAACCACCTCATCACCAAGCCGTTCAACCTGGTCGGGCTCGGGTCGGTGGTGCGATCGTTCTTCGGCTCCGACCAGCCGGTGCCTGCCTGACCGACGGACCCGAGCCGCAGCTCAGGAGACGCTGCCGTCCAGGTGGTTGTCCAGGTTCCCGGGCAGCGCCGGGCCGAGCAGGGTGTGGATCCCGGGCTCCAGGTCGACCACGACCTGGGTGAGGAGCCCGTGGTCCACGGCGACGGTGACCGCGGTCCGGGTGGCCGGGGGCGTGGTTGTGGTGGACGCCGGGGCGTCGGCGACGGCCTGGGCGACCAGGAAGAGCACCCCCAGCTCGACGACGCCGACCACCAGGCCGGCGGCGAGCCCGGTGACCCGGTCGAACATGACGATCACCGTCCGCTGGATCAGGTCGGAGTACAGCGCGGCGAGGATCTCGACCATCACCACGACCACACAGAAGACCCCGATGAAGGCCCAGGCGTTGGACATCAGGTCGCCGGTGCTGACCGTCGAGGAGAGCGGGTTGCCCACGTAGTACGCGGCGATCGTGCCCGCGAACACGCCGATGAAGGTGAGGGCACGCCGGACCAGGCCGTGGCGCCAACCCAGATAGCAGTTGGCGACCACGACGATGAGGAGAACAAAGTCGGCGGTGGCCTCGTTGAGCCCGTACGCTGGCACGGCAGCCGCGAAAGTAACACGGCCCGTCCGCCCGCGAGCGGCTGCCAACGACTCTGTGACGGTGCTGTGGCTGAGGGGCAATAGCGCGGTCCCGACGGGAGATCCGGCTGTGGATCGGGCCTGCCCCTGATACCATCGCGGCCAGGTCGCCTGACAGGTCATCCCCGAGGAGCCCGGTCCGGAGAATGGAAAGGAGTTTCATCGCCCGCCTCAGCGGGGTCGACGTCTCCGGTCGCAAGACCTACGACCTCGTCGACGAGCCCACCGGTGACGACTACCGGGCCCTGCTCCTCTGTGCCCGCTCCCAGTGCGACACGGCGGTGCTCACCGTCGACACCACCCGCGACCTCGACCCCTCGGGGCGGGCGGTGGTGGAACGGCTCGCACCCGAGCTCCGTTCCGAGAGCCGGAGCGGCGACCTGCGGCTGCTCCGGTACGAGCTGAGCCAGGCCTGCGTCGATGTGCTGGGGGAGGCGCCGGGGCTCTTCGCCTGGAGGCAGCCGGGGCTGCCCGAGAACCTCTGCCTGCTGCGCCAGGACGGGAGCCCCTGGATCGTCTCGATCGCCGCGGAGCGGATCGGGTACGTCGAGTTCACCCCGTTCGAGAAGCTGCTGCTCGGTCGAGCCGCACCCGGGCTGGCCGCGGTGCTGGCCCACCAGGGCGCGCGAGACGCGATTCTGGCCGCCTTCGAGCGGCGTCTGGAGGACGCGGCCGAGGCCATGGAGGCCGATCTGCTCGTCTACGCCCGGTCGGTCGCGGAAGACGGGCGGGACGGCGTCGTGGCGGCCGTTCGCGACTGGCTGGGGTCCGGCGAGCTGGTGAGGCTCGGGGCGGCGGTCCACCTGGTCGCTCGGCTCGGGCTGACCGAGCTCGGGCCGGAGCTCGGGCGCCTGGCCGAGGCCGCGCGTCGGGACCAGCTGCCCGGTCCCACGGTCTACCGCTCCAGCCCGGTGCTCCGCGAGCGCTGGCGGATCCGCTTCGAGCGCAGGCTCGGCGAGGCCACCACCGTCCTGGAGACGATCAGGTCCGGGTGAGCCGGGCGGCCGCCCGAGTCGACCGGACGGCGCCGGGTCAATGGCCCCCGCTGAACTCCTGGAAGACTGCGAGGGCGGCCGGACCGAGCAGGACCACGAAGAGGGTGGGGAAGATGCAGCAGGCCATGGGGAAGAGCATCTTCAACGGCGCCTTCTGGCCCATCTCCTCGGCGCGCTGGCGCCGCCGGCGCCGGATCTCCTCGGACTGGATGCGCAGCACGTTGGCGATGCCGACCCCGAGTTGCTCGGACTGGATGATCGCCTGGATGAAGCTGTTCAACTCGTCGACCTTGTTGCGCCGGGCCATGTCGTCCATGGCCTCGAGGCGAGGGCGTCCCAGGCGGATCTCGTTGAGCACCTGGTTGAACTCGGCGGCCAGGGCGTTGCGGTACTTCTCGCAGACGCGACCCAGCGCGGCATCGAAGCCGAGGCCGGCCTCGACGCTGATGGTAAGCAGGTCGAGAGCGGAGGGGAGGGAGCGCAGGATCTCCTGCTGCCGGGCCCGGATCCTGCGGGAGAGCAGGGCGTCGGGGACCAGGTATCCGACCACGAAGCCCGCCGCCGGACCGATCAGCAGCTGCGGCATCGGCATCTGGAGCAGGGCGCCCGCGCCGAGGCCGAGGAACGTCACCAGGATCACGGAGATGATGCGCAGCACCAGGTAGCCGCCCACCGTGAGCCCCCACGGCCGGCCTGCCAGGTTGAGCTTCTCCTGGAGGGCCTGGGTGCGCTGCTGGTTGTTGCGCGCCGCCAGGCGGCGACCCCAGCGGTCGAGGGTGGGACGGAGGACCCGCTCGAAGAAGGGCAGGGTCATCTCCACCTCGGCGAGGCTCTGGACGGCCCGGCCCGATTCCGTGAACTGGGCCAGCCGTGCCTCGAGCAGGTCCGCCTGCGGCGAGCGTGCGGTGTGGGCCCAGAGCATGAGCAGCATCAGGGAGCAGGCGGCGAGGGCTCCGGCGAGCGCGGCGATCATACCTGGATCCTGACGATCTTCTGGATGATGGCGGTGCCCACCGCGATGCTGAAGACGCCGAGGCCCAGCAGCACCCAGCCCAGGGACTGGTGGACCATCGGTGCGAAGTACGTCGGCTCCACGAAGAAGAGGAAGAGGGCCAGGCCGACCGGCAGCAGGGTGATGATCAAGCCCGACATCCGCGCCTGGGCGGTGATGGTTCGGATCTCACCGTGGATGCGCACCCGCTCGCGGATGGTGTAGGCGATGGTGTCCAGGATCTCGGCCAGGTTGCCCCCGACCACGCGCTGGATCTGCACCGCGGTGACCATCAGGTCGAAGTCCTCCGACTTGTTGCGCTGCACCATGTGCTGGAGGGCATCGTCGACGGGGATGCCGAGGGCGATCTCACGGGTGGCGCGGGCAAACTCCTCGGAGATGGGTGGCGACGCGTTCTTCGCCACCGTGCTCATGGCCTGGGCGAAGGAGAGGCCGGCCTTGAGCGCGTTGCTGAGCAGGATGATGGTGTCCCCCAGCTGTGCCTCGAAGGCCCGGGTGCGCCGGGACTGCCGGATGCGGAGGAAGATGCCGCTCGCGATCCAGATGACGATCGGGCAGGGGATGAAGGCGAAGACCGTGCCGAAGCGCAACCAGAAGATCGCTCCCACCGCCACTCCCACCCCGAAGACGATCAGCATCCATTCCGAGGCCTTGAGCCGCAGTCCGGCCTTCTGGATGTCCTCGGCGAGCTTGCCCGCATAGGAGCCGCGCGTCACCAGCGGGTTGATGGCGTCGGTGAAGCTGTCGAGCAGGTCGCGCAGGAGGTTCCCGGTCCTGACCCGCTCGGGCTGCACCGGGCGCTGCCCGCCCATGTAGGCGCTGAGCCGCCGGGCGACCTCGTCCGCCTCGGTGTGGCCTCTGGCGGCGATCAGGGCGACCCAGCAGAGCAGGGTGCAGGC
>DNAU01000366.1:12059-24226 GCA_003491925.1 Chloroflexota bacterium | reverse complement strand
ACGCAGACCTCCATCAGGCACTTCTCGAGGAAGGGGTTGCCGACCTGGACCGCGGGGCGCCGCTCGCTCGACGCGTCGTTGAGCTCCACCGAGGCGAAGGTGGCACCGTGGATCCCGTCACGACCGGTGTCGGCGCCGACCAGGAGCACCAGATTGCCGGGGCCCGCGGCGGCCGCCCGGGTCAGCTTGGACTGCTCGATGATCCCCACGCACATGGCGTTGACCAGGCAGTTGTGACGGTAGGAGTCGTCGAAGTAGAGCTCACCGCCCACCGTCGGCACGCCGATGCAGTTGCCATAGCCGCCGATTCCGGCGACGACGCCATCGAGGAGGTGGCGCTGGGCGGGCTCCTCGAAGGGGCCGAAACGCAGCGAGTCGAGCAGGGCGACGGGACGCGCCCCCATGGTGAAGACGTCGCGGAGGATGCCCCCGACGCCGGTCGCGGCGCCCTGGTAGGGCTCGATCGCCGACGGATGGTTGTGGGACTCGATCTTGAAGACGCAGGCCAGCCCGCCCCCGATGTCGACGGCGCCGGCGTTCTCGCCGGGGCCCTGGAGCACTCGGGCCCCGCTGGTCGGGAGCCGGGCAAGCAGGGGCTTGCTGGTCTTGTAGCCGCAGTGCTCACTCCACATGGCGCCGATGACGCCGAGCTCGACCTCCGTCGGCGTTCGGCCCAATCGCCGCGAAGCCAGCTCGTACTCGTCACGGGTGAGCGCCACCTCGGCGAGCTGAGCAGCGGAGACCGGGGCGGGCGCGCTCACCGGGCGACCGGGGAGATCGGGGCGGGCGGGCTCACGGGTCGACCGCCAAGATGCGGGCGGGCGCGCTCACGGCGCGACCGCGAAGGCGGAGTCAGCCGCCACGGCGTTCACCACGCTGCGGAAGATGCGCATGCCATCCGTGCTCCCGAGCAGCGGCTCCGCGGCGCGCTCGGGGTGGGGCATCATCCCGAGCACGTTCCTCCCCTCGCTCACGATGCCGGCGATGTCGCGCATCGACCCGTTCGGGGAGGCATCCCCGACCGGCGAGCCATCCGGCGAGACGTAGCGGAAGGCGACCCGGGCCTCCGCCTCCAGCCGGTCCAGGGTGGACGGCTCGGCGACGTAGCGGCCCTCGCCGTGGCTGACCGGGATGGCGAGCACCTGATCGCGGTCGCAGGCGCTGGTGAAGGGCGTCTCCGCCGTCTCCACCCGCAGCCAGCTCATCTCGCAACGGAACTCGAGCGACTGGTTGCGGGTCAGCGCGCCGGGGAGCAGGTGCGCTTCGCAGAGGATCTGGAAGCCGTTGCAGATCCCGAGCACGAGCCCACCCCCGGCGGCGAACTCCTGAACCGACTCCATGAGCGGCGCGAAGCGGGCGACGGCTCCGGTGCGCAGGTGGTCGCCATAGGAGAAACCGCCGGGCAGGATCACGCAGTCGGAGCCGCGCAGGTCCCGATCCCGATGCCAGAGGTAGACGGACTCGTACCCGGCGACATCCACCGCGCGGGCGCAGTCGCGGTCGCTCCACGTCCCCGGGAAGACCGCGATGCCGAACCTCATGCCCCCCGCCGCAGGCGGCGCGGGGACCCCGCGCCTAGCAGGGGGCGTGCCGCCCCCTCGCCGCGGTGGCGGAGCCACGCGCCGCTCACCCCTGGCTCGGCGCCACTCGGCGCCGGATGCGCGCTTCGCGCGCTCGCGCGTGCCGCCGATGTCATCGGGACCCGCCCTCCCGGAGCTCGATGCGGTAGTCCTCGATCACTGGGTTGCGCAGCAGCCTCTCGCACATCTCGGCGACCCGCCGGCGGACCCCGGCCTCGGAGTCCCCCTCGACCTCCAGGGCAATGTGCTTGCCGACCCGGACCTCGCTCACCTCGGCGAAGCCCAGCTGGTGGAGCCCCGCCCTGACGGTGAGGCCCTGGGGGTCGTTGACCACCGGCTTGAGCGAGATCACGACCTCGGCGAGGAACCTCACAGCTCGAGACCGCAGATCCGCCGGGCCGCCTCGAGGTAGCGGGCCGTGGTGGCCGCGATCACCGCGGGGGGAAGCTGGGGCCCTGGCGGCCGCTTGTCCCAGTCGAGGGTCTCCAGGTAGTCGCGAACCGGCTGCTTGTCGAAGGAGACCGCGGCGTGGCCCTCGCGCCACTCCGCCGCATCCCAGAAGCGCGACGAGTCGGGGGTGAAGATCTCGTCGATCAGGCAGAGCCGGCCGCCGATCATGCCGAACTCGAACTTGGTGTCGGCCAGGATGATGCCGCGGCTCCGGCAGTGCTCGGCGGCACGGCGGAAGAGCTCGAGCGATGTCCGCTCGAGCTGACCGGCGAGCTCGGCGCCGACGGTCGCGGCCAGGTCGGCACGGCTGATGTTGACGTCATGCCCGGTGTCGTTCTTGGTCGCCGGCGTGAAGCGGAGCTCGGGGAGCGGCGAGGACTCGCGCAGTCCCGCGGGCAGCGGCTCGCCGGCCAGCGTCCCCTGGTCGCGATACTCCTTCCAGCCGGATCCGGAGAGGTGACCGCGGACCACGCACTCGATGTCGATGCGCTCGGCCCGGGAACAGCGCATCGACCGCTCCCGCCACTCCGCCCAGACCTCGGGTGGCACCGCGTCGTCCCGATCGGGGAGCAGGTGGTTGGCCATGATGTCGGACGTCCGCGCGAACCACCAGCGCGAGATCTGGGTGAGCGTCCGGCCCTTCTCGGGGATGGGGTCGGGCAGGACGACATCGAAGGCGGAGAGGCGGTCGGTCGCCACCATCAGCAGGCTCCCGTCGTCGAGGACGAAGGTGTCGCGCACCTTGCCCCGGCGGAACACCTCCAGGCCGACGTCCTCCGCCGTCATCAGTACCGGGGTCATCAATGGCCTCCTCCGATCCCCGCCTCGACGGCGAGCTGCGGACGCTCCTCGGTCACGTTCCCCGGCTCCGGCTCGCGGATCTCGAGCCCGAGCCGGCGGTAGATGAGATCGATGCCGGCGAGGTAGGCGGCGAGGTCGAAGCAGCCGTCCAGCACCTCCGGCGCCAGGTCGGCGGACAGTCGCGATCGGACCAGCGCCTCGAACCCGGCCTCACCGGCGCGCGCCCGTTCGGCGAGGGCCTGGACCTCGCGATAGGCGCGCTCCCGGGACCAGCCCGCGCCGATCAGGGCGTCGAGCACCCGGGGCGAGCAGGTGATCCGGCCCAGGGTCTCGACGTCCTGCAACATCTTGCCAGGGTTGACACGAACCTGGAGGACGACCCGGGCGCAGAGCCGCAGCATGTAGTCGAGCAGGGCGCAGGAGTCGGGGAGGATGATCCGCTCCGCGGACGAGTGGGAGATGTCGCGCTCGTGCCAGAGGGCGACATCCTCGAGGGCGGTGACCGCGTGGCCGCGGAGCACCCGGGCCAGGCCGCAGATCCGCTCCGAGAGCACCGGATTGTGCTTGTGGGGCATGGCCGACGATCCCTTCTGCCGCTCCGCGAACGGCTCCTCGAGCTCCGCAACCTCGGTCTGCTGGAGCAGCCGGACGGTGGTGGCGAGCCGCTCCAGGCTGGCTCCCAGGATGGCCATCGCGGTGACCAGGGCGGCATGGCGGTCACGGGCCAGCACCTGGGTGGCGACGTCGGCCACGCCCAGCCCCAGCCCCTCGCAGACGTGCTCCTCGACCTCGGGCGGGACCGAGGTGTGGGTGCCCACCGGACCGCTGACCTGGCCGACCGCGACCTCCGCGGCGGCCGCGGCCAGCCGGAGCCGGCCACGCCGGACCTCGTCGTAGTGGCCGGCGAGCTTGACGCCGAGGCTGAGCGGCTCGGCGTGCACCCCATGGGTCCGTCCCGGCATCAGCGTGAGCCGGTGGCGGACCGCCTGGGCGGCGAGCGCCCGCTCCAGGGCCGTGGCGTCCTCCTCGATCTGGCGTGCGGCGTCACGAAGCTGGGTGGCCAGGGCGGTGTCGACGACGTCGGAGGAGGTGAGCCCCAGGTGGAAGTAGCGACCCTCGTCTCCGACCGTCTCCTGGACCGCCTGGACGAAGGCGGCGACGTCGTGGCCCTGCTCGGCCTCGAGCTCGGCGATCCGGGTGGGGTCGACCCGCGCGCCCGCCCTCAGCTTCCGCGCCGCCTCCGCGGGAATCCGTCCGGTGGCCGCCCAGCCCTCGGCGGCCAGCAGCTCCACCTCCAGCCACCGCCCGAGCCGGGATTCGTCGCTGAAGACGGCGGCGATCGCGGCCGGGGTGTAACGGGGGATCACGTGGGCCAATTCTATTCGGTGTCGGACACCGGGCCGGGGCCCGTCAGACCAGCTCAGATGGCGAAGGACGCGACAACTCCCGTGAGCCTCCAGCACCTTCCTCCCTATACTGACCGGCGCCCGCCGCTCCCCCGGGGGGGCAGGTCCTGGCGCCATCGTCGTCCGGGCGTGTCCGCAGGTCGCCGTGCCATGAGCCTCTGCGTAACCCAGACCACCGCCGACCCGTTCACCAGGCGCACACGCCCGGGGATGAGGGTCGTTCGATGACGCTTCCCCGGGCCTATGAGGATCAGCTCGTCGAGCGTGCCAAGTCGGACGCCGACGCCTTTGGGGAGTTGTACGACCACTACTTCGGGCAGATCTACCGATTCGCCTACAGCCGGACCCGGGACCAGGACGCGGCCGAAGAGGTGACCCAGGAGGTGTTCATGAAGGCACTCCGGGCAATGCCGCGGTACCGCCCATCCGGGCACCCGTTCAGCTCCTGGCTGTACCAGATCAGCGCCAACGCGATCGCCGATCACTTCCGCCAGCGGCGACCGCAGGCGAGCCTCGACGCGGCCCTCGAGATCGTCGACCCGGCCCGGCCCGTGGCGGAGCGGGTGGTCGAATCCGCCGAGGCGGCGCGGGTCTGGGCCGCGATCGACAGCCTGCCGGAGCAGCAGCGCACCGCCATGACCCTGAAACTCGGTGAGGACCTGAAGCTGGCTCAGATCGGCGAGATCATGGGCAAGAGCGAGGGCGCCGTCAAACTGCTGGTCCACCGCGGCATGATCGGCGTCCGGCAGCGGCTGGGCGTCTCGGCGATCGCCGGAGAGCCGCTGTGAGCGAGCGCCGCGACCGCTACGACCCTGAGCTCGCCGAGCTCTTCGGCGACGAACCCGGGCTGCTCGAGCTCGCCCAGAGGGTCCGGGAGAGCCGGCCCGAGCCTGACCTCGACCCGAGGTTCCCGGCCATCCTCCGGGCCCGGCTGATGGAGGAGGCGAGGACGGCGCTCACCACCGGCCACGCCTCCCGGCCGGCGGTCGACGTCAGGCCGGCGGCCGCCCCTCGTTGCCGCTTCCGCGCCCGGTTCGGTCCCCGCGGGCTGGCGGCGTGGGGGACGCTCGCGGTGGGCGCGGCCGTCGCCGCCGCGGCGGTCGTCGCGATCCTCAGCCTGCGCGCCCCGACCCCGGGCGGGCTGGCCGTGGTCGCCTCCAACGTGAGCCACCAGCAGGCCGTCGACCCCCACCAGGCCATCACCCTCAGCTTCAATCAGCCGATGGACGAGCAGAACCAGCAGTCGGTGCTGGCCGCCGTCAAGATCCAGCCCGCCACCCAGGTGACCATCGCCTGGAAGACCCCCGAGACCCTGGTCATCACCCCCGTCCACCCCCTGGCCGCTGACACCGACTACCAGGTGACGATTCCCAAGACGTCGGTCCAGAGCCAGGACGGCCAGACCCTGAACGCCGACGTCACCATCGACTTCGGGACCCAGCCGGCGGCGACGCTCAGCCCGTCCGCCTCCCCGGCACCGGTGCTCGAGGCGGCCGCCGTGGGCCCGGCGGCGAGTGACGGGCAAGCCTTCTGGGGCCCGGCGGGCGCGCCCGGGGTCACCGATGGGAGCGCGGTTCAGACCACGCCGGTGACCGCCCCCTCGGCGACCGCCTCGGCCAGCCCCACGGGCTCGCCGACCCCGTCGGCCACGCCGGCCAGCTCACCGCTCGCCAGCTCGCCGGCGAGCAGCGCCACCCCCGCGGCCGCCGCGGGGGCCGTGGTCTTCCCTGACGGCCAGGCTCCGGTGGCGTTGAGCTCCATGCCGGCGGCGGCGGTCGCGGTCTCGCCGGACGGCTTCAACGTCGCACTGGCAGTCACGGAGCCGGACGGCAGTGGCCAGATCGTGGTGGAGGGGGACGACGGGAGCCAGGCCAACCAGGTGTGGCCGAGCGGTTCGCCCCCCGGCTCCGCGGTGACGGCGCTCGCCTGGGACGGCAACAACCGGATCGTCTTCGTGACCTCCCAGGGCATCGATGCGGTGAACCTGTCCAACGAGCACTCGGAGCAGCTCTACGCGTTCCCGTCCGCGGGCACGGCGTCCGGGGTGGTGCTTGCCCCCAACGGGGGATACGCCTTCCTGCCTGCATCCGATGTCGCCGGTCAGCCGGGGCCAACCTCCACGGCAACCCCGGCGCCGGCGACGGCGACCCCGACCCTCACCCCGACCCCGTCCGGCGTCTCGGCCTCGGCGTCCGCCTCGCCGGTCGCCACGCCCTCTGCCACCTACATCCCGAGCGCCGCCGACGGCTGGCTGGTCACGCTGGCGACCGCCGGCGGTCAGATCCCGTCCCCCACCCAGCTGGCCGGAAGCAGCAGCGGGGTGGTGGCCTTCAGCGGAGCGAGCGACGAGGTCGGCTGGGTGTACGCCGGCGACGAGGCGGAGGTGCCGTCGGTCCTGGAGGCACCGGTCAGCGACCCGAGCGCCGTCGCGCAGGTCCCCGGGGCCCCGACCGAGTCCATCGAGGCGCTGGCGCTCGACACCCACGGCGCGACCCTCGCCTACGGCCTCGATCCCGGCGGCATCGAGATCGAGACGGCCACGGGCGTGGTCCTGGGGAGCACCGCCGACGTGGCCCGTTCGCTCGCCTTCTCCCCCGATGGGACCCAGCTGGCCTTCGTGGCCGCCGGCAGCCTGGACGTGGCCGAGGTCCAGCCGGGCTCGACGACCTCGCCGGCCACCTCCGTCTGCCAGGGCGCCGACCAGGTCCTGAGCCGGTTCGTGGGCGACCAGGTGTCCCACGACCAGGCCGGGCTCGCCGCCCTCACCGCACCCGGCGCATCGTCGGCCGTCCAGCTCACCCCGGCGGACATCGATCGCGGCTACGTGATCAGCTCCGAGTGCACGGGCGGGAGCGCGGCCAGCGGTCCCACCCTCACCGCCTCCGCCCGCCTCATCGTCGACCCGACCCGGACCTCCGCCGGCCGGCTCACCGACGAGACGGTGGTCCTGGGTCAGAGCGGAGGGCAGTGGCTCGTGACCGGCCTCTCGGTGCCGCCCCTGCGGGTCCAGGGCAGCGGTCCGCACGTCCTGAGCGTCAGCGTGACGCCGCCGGCCAAGGGCGCCCTCAACCCCGAGAGCGCGGTCACGATCACCTTCGACTCCGACCTCGATCCGTCGAGCGTCACCCCCGGATCGCTCTGGCTGGAGACGTCCGGTGGGCAGACCATCCCGCTTCTCGACCAGGCGGCCTACGACCCCGACACCCGCAAGGTGACCCTCACCGTCTCGGGCGCGGTCCCCGCCGGCACCGAGGTGGTGGTCGGCACGGCGATCTCGGACATCGACGGCGGGCACCCGCCCGCCCAGGTGCTCTACCCGGTCGGCAGCTGAGCTCAGCGCTCCGACACGGCCACCGCGGCGGCGATCGCGGCGACGTGGGCGGGATCGCGGAGCAGGCGATCGAATCGCTTCCGCCGCCCCTCCCACTCCCTCGCCGCGTCCACCAGCTCCGGGTGGTCCTCGATGAAGTGGGTCGTGTACTCGCCGCGCTGGAAGTCGGGGGAGTCGAGGACCGCGAGGTGATACGGGATGTTGGTCCGGATGCCGGTGATGGCGTACTCGGTGAGCGCCCGGCGCATCCTGCCGATGGCGAGCTGGCGGGTCGGGCCCCAGACGATCAGCTTGGCGATCAGCGAGTCGTAGCTCGGCGAGACCAGGCCCGGGCCGGTCAGCGCGGCGTCGACACGGACCCCGGGACCGGAGGGCTCGTGATACCCGGTGACCCGCCCCGGTGAGGGGAGGAAGCTCCGCGCGTAATCCTCGGCGTTGATCCGGCATTCGATGGCGTGACCCTGCGGGACAACCTGCTCCTGGTGGATCCCGAGACGCTCGCCCGCGGCGATCCGGAGCTGCTCGGCGACCAGGTCAACCGAGTACACCGCCTCGGTGACCGGGTGCTCGACCTGCAGGCGAGTGTTCATCTCCAGGAAGAAGAACTCGCCCCTGGAGAAGATCAGCTCGACGGTGCCGGCGTTGACGTAGCCGACCGCGCGGGCGGCGGCGACCGCCACCTCTCCCATCCGCGCCCTGGTCCCCGGGTCGATCACCACCGACGGGGCCTCCTCGAGGATCTTCTGGTGGCGGCGCTGGACCGAGCACTCGCGCTCGCCGAGATGGATCACCTCGCCGTGAGCGTCGGCGAGCACCTGGATCTCGATGTGGCGCGGCTCGTCCACGTAGCGCTCCAGGAAGACGGTGGGATTGCCGAAGGCGCGTGCCGCCGTCGACCGGGCCGCCTCGAGGCCGCTCAGGAGCTCGGCGCCATCCCGGGCCACCCGCATCCCGATGCCGCCGCCGCCGGCGGAGGCCTTGATGAGGACCGGGTAGCCGATCTCGGCCGCCACCCTCCGCGCCTCCTCCGGATCGCTGATCGCATCGCTGCCGGGGACCACGGGAACCCCGGAGGCGCGCATCCGCTCCCGTGCCGGCACCTTCTCCCCCATCGCTGCCATCGCCTCGGGAGGGGGCCCGATGAAGACCAGGCCGGCGTCGGCGCAGGCCCTCGCGAAGGCCTGGTTCTCGCTGAGGAAGCCGTATCCGGGATGCACGGCCTCGGCCCCGCTGGCCCTGGCCGCGGCGACGATCCGCTCGATGTCGAGGTACTCGGCGGGCGTTCCGAGCTCCACCGCCTCGTCGGCGAGCAGGGTGAAGGGTGCGTTGCGGTCGGCCTCGCTGTGCACCGCCACCGAACGGACCCCCAGGTCCCGGCAGGCGCGGATCACTCGGATGGCGATCTCACCACGGTTGGCGACCAGGACCTTGGCAAACACGGAGGCCAATGGTGCCATCAGCGGCTGCGGGGCCGGGCCGGATGGCTCGACCTCCTGGGTGGCCGCGGGTCGCAGGCGAGCGCCAGCCGATCTGCGGCGCATCATTGACGAGAGGCTCGAGTTCAGCGAGGAGGCTGCCAGATGCCGCGAGAGATCGACGAGGCGTGGCGGGAGGTGGGCCGGCACGTCGAGGAGCTCGGCTCCCGGATCCAGGAGCACTTCCGCCACCAGATGCAGGAGCGCGGCGAGCCACCGGCGCCGGCCGGTCAGCCGCTGGCCGACGTCCTCGAGGCCCTGAGCCGCCAGCTCGGGAGCGCGGTCGGTGCCGTTGGCGAGGCATTCCACGATCAGGTCGTGCGCGAGCGGGCCATCCAGGCGTCGCGTGCCTTCGCCGACGCCGTGGAGGCGTCGATGACCGACGTGAGCGGGCGGATGAAGAAGCCACGCAAGGGCGGCGCGCGGCGACGCGACCGGTAGGCTGCGGACTCGCCGGCCGGGGCCGCCAGGTAGGATCGGGCTGCCATGGAGTACCGGCGACCCTCCCCTCGGATGTGGTTGGCACGCCAGACGGTCCTCGGGCTCTCGAGCCTGATCCTCCTGGCCGTCCTGGGCGTGGCCGGCGCTCTCCTCGCGGGCGGTGGGGGCGCCGTCATCGGCATCGCCGTGGTGCTCGCCTTCGCCATCACCTCATGGTTCGTCGAACGTGGCAGGTACAGATCCTGGGGGTACCTCGAGCGGGACGAGGACCTGGTGGTCCGCCGTGGTCTCCTCTTCCACCGGCTGACCGTCGTCCCCTTCGGGCGGATGCAGTTCGTGGACGTCACCGCCGGCCCGGTGGATCGCCTCTTCGACCTGGCCACGGTGCAGCTGCACACTGCCGCCGCCGCCACCGACGCTCGCATCCCCGGGCTGCGCAGCGCCGACGCCGCCGGGCTCCGTGACCGGCTGGCCCAGCTCGGCGAGGCCCGGGCGTCCGGCCTCTGATGCCGGCGGCCTCCTCGCAGGCGCCAGCACTCTCCGGCACGTGGTGCCGCCTGCACCCCTTCTCCCCGGTCGCCCGCATCGGGATCAGCCTCGGCGTGGTGCTGGTGATCGGTCTGCCCACCTTCGCCGGTCAGCAGACGCCGTCCGGACAGACCGTGGACCTCGTGGTGGTCTGTATCGCGGCGGTGCTCGTCGTGGCCGCGGCCGTGGTCTCGTGGCTGGTCACCCGCTGGCGGGTGGTCGGTGACGAGCTGCAGATCGACACCGGACTGGTGTACCGCCAGTCGCTGCGCTTTCCGCTCCGGCGGGTGCAGGCGGTCGACATCGTCGCGCCCCTCACCGCCCGCATCCTCGGTCTCGCCGAGGTGCGGATCGTCTCGGCGGGAACCGGACACCACCAGCACGGCCACCTCGCCTACCTGAGCAACCAGGACGCCGCCCTGGTGCGAGCACAGCTGCTCGCCCTGGCCCACGGGCTGGCCCGCGAGACCCCGGAACCGCCCGCCCTCCCCCTCTTCCACGTCGACAACGGGCGGCTGATCACGGCGAGCCTGCTGCGTGGCCCGTGGCTGGGGCTCCTCCTCCTCCTCGCGATCGCTGCCGCCCTGGCGGCCGTCAACCCGGGGGGGCCGGCCGGCAGCGCCCACCGGGACAGCGCCGAGGCCGTCGCCTCGCTGGTCAGCGCGGCGGTGACCGGGGTGCTGGCCCTCGGCCTCGACGTCGCGCGAACGGTCAATGGCGACTTCGACTTCACGGTCGGGGAGGCTCCTGACGGTCTCCGACTCCACCGGGGGCTGCTCCAGAAGCGCCACGAGACGGTGCCCTACGGGCGCATCCAGGCCGTGCGCCTGCTCCAGCCGCTGCTCTGGCGACCCTTCGGCTGGGCCCGCGTCGAGCTGGACGTCGCCCGCCAGCCGGAGGCGCGCCGCCAGGGGGAGGCCCGCCAGCTCTCCCACCTGCTCGCCCCGGTCGCCACCCTGGACCAGGCCCGCTGGCTGATCGGGAGGTTGGCTCCGGGCGTCCCGGCGACGCTGACCCGATCGGGAGCCCCGCCGCGGCGGGCGATCCTGCGAGCGCCTCTTGCCTACCACTACCTCTCGATGTGGCATGACGGGCGCTGGCTGGTGACCCAGACCGGCCGGGTGCGTCCGGCGCTCGTGATCGTTCCCCTGGAGAAGGCTCAGAGCATCCGCCTGGAGAGCGGGCCGCTGCTGCGCGCCCTGCGGCTCGCCAACCTGCGGGTCGACACCGCGGGACGGCGCTGGGTGGCCGAGGCCCTCTGCCGGGACGAGGACGAGGCCAACGTGCTCGTCGAGCGGCTCGGCGGCCTCGCCCGCCAGGCTCGCCGCCTCAGTTGGTGATGATCACCGGGGTCCCCAGCGGTGTCCAGTCGTAGAGCCAGGGCATGAGCGCGGTGGGGATGTGGACACAGCCGTGGCTGGCGTAGTCCTGGGCCACTTCGTTCTCGCTGCCCGGACCGAAGGCGTTCTGGTTCTCCCAGTAGGCATCGTGGAGGAAGTACCCGTCGGCGAACTCCAGCACCCACTGCACCACGGTGGTCGGGTACCAATCGGGTGACCCCAGTGGCCAGGGGGAGACCATGGTGAAGGGCGAGGTCTTGTAGAAGACGCGGAAGTCCCCGGTCGGGGTGCGCAGCCCGGGCCGGCCGGTGGTGATCGGGGTGGCCTTGACCACACACCCGTTGTCGTAGAAGACGCCCTCCTGGAGGGTGAGGTTGAGGGTGATCACCTTCCCCGACCCCACGTCGTGACCGCACTGGTTGGCGTCGAGCTCGGCGGTGACGCTCGCCTGGAAGGCGGCCAGCGCAGTCTGGACCGCCGTGAGCTGATCGAAGGTGGTTCCGCTCAGGTAGTCCTGATCCAGCGTCTGGTATTGCGCCAGCATGCTCTGAGAGTTGGGGGTGCCCTCCGCCCCCGCCTGGTCGACGAGCAGCATCAGTGGCCTCATCTCGCCGTTGAGCTGATCGTTGAGGGCGATCAGCTGGTCGAGCTGCTGGATGGCCTCGTAGAGCAGATCGGAGGTCTGGGTCGGGTCGGCGTCGCTCGACTCCTCGGTCTGGAGCTGGGTCACCAGAGTGGGCACGTCGCCGGGGTCGAGATCGTCGGTGCTGGACTGGTGGATCGCGGTGCCCGCCTGGGAGAGCAGACCGGCGGGG
>DNAU01000366.1:3352-11986 GCA_003491925.1 Chloroflexota bacterium | reverse complement strand
CCCGCCGCGGCGACGTCCGCCTGGAGAGTCGCCTGCTGCTGGGCGGCCGCGATGGCGGTGCGGTCGGCGTCCAGCTGCTTCTGCCAGCTCGCCGCCAGGGCGGCGATCTCATCCGGGGTGGTCGCCGCGCTGAGCTGGGCCGGCCAGCTCCGCCCCGCCGCCAGCTCGGTGGCGGTCATGAAGCTCTGATCCTGACCTGTCTCGCCCTCCCAGTCGGTGAGCACGAGCTGAGCCCTGGCCCGCTGGGTGGCTATCGCGGCCGCGTAGGCGGAGTCGGTGGCTCGGGTCAGCGCCGCGATCAGGCCCTGGCCGTCGGCGGACCACCAGACCGGCGCCCACCAGTCGTCCTGGGGCCGCTGCTTGCGGAGACGGGTCTGCAGCGGCGTGATGCTGGGTGAGGGGACACCGACCGCGAGGTCGTGGGCCCAGGTCCGCTGCAGGCTCGCCACCTGGGCGTCGAACGTGGACCTGCGCTGCGAGCCGACCACGACCATCCCGGCCGCGCCGGCGATCAGGCAGCCGATCAGGGCCAGGGCGGCGATGCGGGCGGCGCGTCTGCGGGTCATCGGCTCGTGGACAGGAACGCCCCAGGTGCCACCCGCGTTACGACGCGGTGCGACGAGCCGGCGGGTGGACGAGGTGGTGGACCGGGGCGGAGAGGTGCCGCGCCGGCGGGCGGCGGCGTCACTCGATGTCGACGATCGGTGCCCTGGGGCCGACGACGTCCCCCTCGCTCACGTGGACCTCGGTCACGATTCCGCTCCGGTTGGCGATGATCTCGTTCTGCATTTTCATCGCCTCGAGCACCGCGACGGCGTCCCCGATCTGGACCCGGTCGCCGACCTTGACGAGGAGCTTGAGGATCAGCCCCTGCATGGGAGCGGTGAGGGTGGCCTCCCCGGTCCGCGGGCTGGCCGCCGGCCCCGCCGCGGAGACGGGGCGCGGCCCGACCGGCCCGGCACCGAAGACTCGGACGTCGTACGTCTGCCCATCGACCTCCACCCGGAGCTCTCGCACCTCGTCGGCCGGCTCCCCCGCCGGCGTCGCCGGTTCGGCCTCGTCAGCCGCCAGAGCGCGGGCCGCGTCGGCGGCGGGAGAGCCGGCCGGAGGTGCGGCGTCCTCGTCCGCGAGCCGCTCCACCGGCGACTCTCCCCGTGCGAAGGCGACGAAGTCCGCCCCGAAGAGCGCGAGGGTCACGAGCGCCTCCGGGTCGGCCCGGACGCCCTCGCGCGCGAGCTCCTCCCTGGCCGCCGGCAGGCCGGGCTCCAGGAGGTCGGCCGGCCGGCAGGTGATGGGCTCCTCCCGGCCGTTGACCAGCTCGCGCACATCGGGGTCGATCGGCTCCGGCGGGGTGCCGAAGTAGCCGAGGCAGTAGTCCCTGATCTCCTGGCTGATGGTCGCGTAGCGATCGCCCTCGAAGACGTTGTAGACGGCCTGGGTGGTGATCACCTCGGGCAGCGGGGAGACGGGCGGTGGGTCGCCGAGCTCGCGCCGCACCCGCGAGATCTCCGCCTCGACGTCGGGGAGGCGCTCCAGGGCGCCACGCTCGCGGAGCTCGGCGATCCCGTGACCCATCGCGGAGACCGGGAGCATGCCGCGGAGGGCGGCGCCGTCGAAGCGAAAGAGGGTCGGGTCCAGCGAGTCCGCGTAGAGAGGGGCGACCTCCTCGAGGAAGTGGGCCACCCGGACCACCGGTTCGAGCTCGAGGGCGGTCGAGTTCTCGGTGTCCGCGAAGCCGGCGATCACCGCCTCCGCGGGGGGAAGGGCGGCCCCGCCGCCCAGGGGCGAGACGCAGACGTCGGCACGCGTCGCGCCGGCCTCATGGGCGGCCCGGTAGGCGATCTCGGCCTGGCCCGCCTGGGCGCAGAAGCTCACCGTCACGGGGACGCCGGCGGCCCGGACCGCAGCGGCGACCAGCGCGGCCGCTCGCGCGGAGCCGGCCGCTCCCAGAGGATCATGAAGGCAGACGGAGTCGCAGCCCAGCCCGGCCAGCGTGCGGGCCAGGGCGGCGAGGGTGGCCACCCCGGCGTCAGAGCAGACCACGACCCCCTCGACGGATGCTCCAGCGGCCTTGGCGGCCCGGATCGCGGTTGCCAGGTTGGCGACGTCGTTGAGCGGGTCGAGAAGCCGGAAGATGCCGATACCCGCCTCGGCCGCGAGGCGAATGAAGGCCTCGACGACATCGTCGGGAAGGTGGCGATGGCTGACCAGCATCTGGCCGCTGAGGGTGGCCATCAGCGGGGTCCGAGGAGCGGCGGCCGCCAGGGCGCGGAGCCGTTCGAAGGGATCCTCGCCCAGGAAGCGGAGCTGAGCCTCGAAGGTGGCCCCGCCGAAGACCTCCAGCGCGGAGAAGCCACAGGTGTCGAGGAGCTCCGCCGCGCGGACGGCGTGCCGCTGGCGCAGCCGGCTGAGCATGAGAGCCTGCTGCCCGTAGCGAAGCGAGGCCTCGACCAGCTCCAGACGCGGCATGACCGAGCGATTGTATGGGGGTGAGGTGGGGCGGAGATCGGCGCCGACCGCCGGGAACGGGCGACCAATGAATTTCACGGACGTGGGCGAGGTTGCCGGGGCCGCCGAGCTGCTCGTGTACGAGCACGGCTGGCAGTCGTGGAGCCCGACCGGGACCTACCCGGCGCACGTGACCTCCCCACGGCCGGCGAGTCGGGAACGCCAGGTCCTGGGCTTCCGTCCGGAGAAGCCCCTCCCCCGCTCCGGTTTCCAGGGCGAGGGGCTGCTGGCGGTGGCACCCCGCGGCGGGGGAGCGTCCCAGATCTGGTCCGCGACCGACCCGGCCGTCGAGGTGGCGTCGATCCGTGCCCGCCTCGTGGACGGCCGCCTGGTGGTGTCCGCCGACGGCCCGGTGAGCGAGACGGCGGTGACGGCACCCGACCTCGAGACGGCCCTGGCCGGTTGGGCCGGCGGCTATGGCCACCTCCACGCCGGGTCTGGGGTGGGCTCGATCCCTCCGGTCTGGTGCAGCTGGTACCAGTACTTCGCCGGGGTGACCGCCCCCGACATCAGGGAGAATCTGGGGGCGGCCGGACAGCTTGGACTCCCCATCGGGGTCATCCAGCTCGACGACGGCTTCTCCGACGATGTCGGGAACTGGGTTCGCACCACGGCTCGCTTCGGCAGCCCGCTCGCCGCCGTCGCCGCCGAGGTCCGCGCGGCCGGGCGGCGCGCCGGGATCTGGACCGCGCCGCTGCTGGTCGGAGAGCGCAGCCGCGTCGCCGCCGAGCATCCGGAATGGCTGGTCGGGGGAGCCGACGCCGGCTGGAACTGGGGGCAGCGGCTGCGCGTCCTCGACGTCACCCATCCAGACGCGGCGGCTCACCTCCAGGGCGTCTTCCGCCGTCTGCTCTCCTGGGGCTTCGACTACTTCAAGCTCGACTTCCTCTATGCGGGCGCGCTGCCGGGGCGGCGCCGCCAGGACGCCTCACCCCTCGCCGCCTATCGCGAGGCGCTCCGGCTCATCCGAGGCGCGGTCGGACCGCGGGCGACCCTGCTCGGCTGCGGGGCGCCCCTCCTGCCCAGCCTCGGGCTGGTCGACGCCATGCGGGTCGGCCCCGACGTCGCGACCCACTACGAGCCCGCCCCGGGCGGCGACCTCAGCGCACCCTCGGGGCGCGGCGCGGCCCTGACCGTCCGGGCTCGGGCGTTCCAGCACGGCCGCTTCTGGATCAACGACCCCGACTGCCTAATCGCCCGACCGGGGATGGAGCGGCGCGAGGAGTGGGCCGAGACGGTGGAGCGCTGGGGCGGACTCCGCGCGTCCGGGGACCGGCTGGCGACGCTGGACGGCTGGGGGCTGGAGACCACCCGCCGCCTCCTGGTGCCCTCGACGCCACGCCCGCTCGTCGACGCGTGACCACCGCCGTCCTCGGGCGGCGAGGTGGGACTCAGGCGTCACTCGGCGTGAGATCCGAGCGTCCGCCGGCGGCGACGTAGCCCCGCGTCGACGGCCCCGTTGCATCTGCGAAGCCCGCCACACGAAGGAATCCGATGCTCCGCAGGGCCGCCACCACCGCCTGCTGCCTGGTGGCCGCGGGCTCCGCGCTCGGGGGCTGCGCGTCGTCGCCTGGGGCCGCCCACACCGGCTCGGCGCGCCCGACGGCCTCCGCGCACACCACCTCCAGCCCAACTCCGAAGGCCACGCCGACACCGGCGCCGCCCGGCCCGTTCGCCGTCGTGGTGACCCGCTGATCGACGAGATCGCATCCGGGCCTGAGGCGTGCGACGGCCCCGGCTGCGGTGGCAACTCGTATCACGTGGTCGACCCATCGACCGGCGATGCCACGGCCGCGGTGTGCCAGACGCCCGCCAACCAGGCGACCTGGGGCACGCCCAACGCGACGATCATGGGCGACAGCATCATGGGCCTGCCCACATCGGCAGGCATCGCCTGCTACGAGACCGCCATCAGCCTGGGCGCGAGCGGCGCCTACAGCGGAGAGACCGACACGGTGGAGGCCCTGGACTGGACGGACACCGCTCACCCCTTCCTCTCGTTCGCCAACGGCAACGGGAGCGAGGCGCCTGTCGACCAGAACTGCTACCTCTCCCCAGACGGCTCGCAGATGGCCTGCACCGCCAGCTCGAACGGGGCGCTGACCCTGGTGAGCAGTGGCGGCACGACCACCAACACGGGTCGGACGTACAACGGCATCCTGGGCTGGATCGATGCAGCTCACCTCCTCGTCGAGGTCGACCCGGGGGACCTCGGAGTCCTCGACCCGTCCACCGGACTCCTGACGACCCTCGCGATACCTCAGGCCAACCAGGTGGAGATGGTGGCGACCCTTCCCGGCGCCCTCTGACCGGGTCTGGGCAGCCGGCGTCAGCTCTCCGTCATCCCCCGACCGCCAAGGTCGAAGCCCTCGGGGAGGCGCACCCGAGTGCCCATCTGGTGACGCCGGGCGGTGAGCGCGGCGGCGACCTCCGGATCGAGCAGGGCGAGGATCCGGGCCGCGAGATGGCCGGCGTTGCGCGCGCCCATCTCGCCGACCGCGACGGTCGCGACCGGAACCCCCGGCGGCATCTGCACGATGCTGAGCAGGGCGTCCATGCCGGCCAGCGGGGTCCCGGCGAGGGGCACACCGATCACCGGGAGAGGGGTCATCGACGCCAGCACGCCGGGGAGGTGGGCCGCCGCCCCGGCCCCGGCCACCAGGACCTGGAGGCCCCGGCGCTCCGCCTGCCTCGCATAGGCGCGGACGACATCGGGGGCCCGGTGCGCCGACATCACCCCGATCTCCCAGGCGATGCCGTACTCGTCGAGCACCTCCCCGCACTTGCGCATCACCGGCAGATCGGACTCGCTGCCCATCACGATGCCCACTCGGGCTACGCTCATCGTCGGACTCCGGCGGGGAGGATGGCGATGTCGGAGCGCGACCACATCCCCGCGAAGTGGACGCGCTCGAGGTTCTGGTACGCACGGTGCCTCGCCGTGGCGACATCCGCACCCTGGCCCACGATGCCGAGGACCCGTCCCCCCGCCGTCACCAGCCGTCCGCGCTGATCGCGTGCCGTGCCCGCGTGAAAGCAGAGGACGTCGTCATCGATGTCGCCCAGCCCGGTGATGTGATCGTCGGTGCGAGGGGCCGCCGGATAGCCCTGCGCTGCGGCCACCACCACCACCGCCGCCCCGGCCACCGGCGGCGGACCCGCCCCGGTCAGCTCCCCGCGGGCCGCGGCGAGCAGAAGGTCGAGGAAACCCGGCCCGGCCAGAGGCACGACCACCTGGGTCTCCGGGTCGCCGAAGCGGGCGTTGAATTCCAGGACTCGGATCCCGTCGGCGGTCAGCATCAGCCCCACATAGAGGCAGCCGACGAACGGTGTGCCGGCATCGGCGAGGGCCGCCAGGGTGGGCTCGACGACCTGCTCCGCGATCTCCACGAGCGGTGGGCACCCGTCGTCGGCGGGAGCGTACGCGCCCATGCCCCCGGTGTTGGGCCCGTGATCGGAGTCGTGGGCACGCTTGTAATCGCGCGCCGGCGCCAGCAGCCGGTAACGGCTCCCGTCGCAGACGGCGAAGATGGAGATCTCGGGGCCGCGCAGCCGCTCCTCCACCACCACGGCGTCGCCCGCGTCGCCGAAGCGCCGCTCGTTGAGGCAGGCCGCCAGTGCCGCGAACGCGTCCTCGCGGGAGTCGCAGACGGCAACCCCCTTGCCGGCGGCGAGGCCGTCCGCCTTGACCACGCAGCGCCCGTCGAGCTCGAGGATGAAGTCGAAGAGGTCGCTGCGGCTCTCCCGGTTCCCGGAGCACCAACGGGCGGTGGGGACACCGGCCCGATCCATGATCTGCTTGGCGTGCGTCTTGCTCCACTCGATCTTGGCGGCGGCCGCCGAGGGTCCGAAGACGGTCAGGCCCGCCGCGTGGCAGGCGTCGGCGACGCCCGCGGCGAGCGCCGCATCGGGACCGATCACGACCAGGTCGACCTCCCGCTCGCGGGCCAGGCGGGTCAGCGCCGGCCCATCGGTGACCGGCACCGCGACGTTCGCACCGAGCTCGGCGGTGCCGGCGTTGCCAGGGGCGCAGACGATCTCGGGTGCCGACCCATGACGGGCGCAGGCCCAGGCGAGGGCGTGCTCCCGCCCGCCCGAGCCGACCACGAGGATGCGCATCGGCAGCGATTGTCGCGGATCGAGGCCCAGCGCGGCCAGCAGCGGCCCCACCAGTGCACTTGACCCGGGCAATTCGGATGCAAGTGAGTATGGTGCGTTCGAGCGGGGCGCCCTAGGCTGGCACTGGTGATCAATCCGCCCGCGAAGGAGTGTCAGCCGTGAGGTTCCCCCAGAGTCGCTGGCTCGCCCCGCTGGCGGCCGTCCCGCCCGTTCTCGTCACCCTCGCCAGTCTGGGCTCGCTGCCGGTCCAGGCCGCGGGCAGCGGCACCGCGGCGTCGAGCTCCGCGGGCGCTCAGTCGCAGCGGATCGAGCTGGGGGTCGCGCTGGTTGTGCTCGGCCTGCTGATCCTGGCCGTGACCGTGATCCGCCTCAAGATCCAGGCCAGGCAGCGGCAGTCCCCCAAACTGACCGGCTCCCGCTGGGCGAAGGTGACCGACACCTGGGAGCCGTACTCCCGGCCCGCGGTGCGGAGAACCCACGCCCGCTCGAGCTGGTGAGCGGCGTCGACTACTCCCACTCGATCGTCGAGGGCGGCTTGCTGCTGATGTCGTAGACGACCCGGTTGACCCCGGGGACCTCGTTCACGATGCGCCGGCTGATCAGCCCGAGCACGTCATAGGGGACCCGGGCCCAGTCGGCGGTCATGGCGTCGTCGGACTCGACGATCCGGATCGCGACCACGTTGGCGTAAGTGCGCCCGTCGCCCATCACCCCCACCGAGGAGATCGGGGTGAGGATGGCGAACGACTGCCACACCTTGCGGTAGAGGCCGCTGCGCTTCACCTCGTCGATCACGATCCAATCAGCCGCCCGCAGCACCTCCAGCCGCTCTCCGGTCACCTCACCGATCACCCGGATCGCCAACCCCGGCCCGGGGAAGGGCTGGCGCCAGACCATGTCCTCGGGCAGTCCGAGCTCGGTGCCGACCCGGCGCACCTCGTCCTTGAAGAGGTAGCGGAGCGGCTCGACGAGCTGGAAGCGGAGATCGGGCGGAAGACCACCGACGTTGTGGTGGGTCTTGATGGTGCGGGCGCTGGGGGTGTCGTGCGAGGTCGACTCGATCACGTCCGGGTAGAGGGTCCCCTGGGCCAGGAAGTCGATGTCGCCCAGCCGTCGGGCCTCGACCTCGAACACCTCGATGAAGGTCCGCCCGATCCGCCGCCGCTTCTCCTCGGGGTCGGTGATCCCGGCCAGCGCGGTGAGGAAGCGTTCGGTGGCGTCGACATGCACCAGCTTGATCTGGCGCTGGTGGGACATGACCTCGATCACCCGCCGGCCCTCGTCGCGGCGGAGCAGCCCGTTGTCGACGAAGACGCAGGTGAGCTGATCGCCGACGGCCCGGTGCACCAGGGTCGCCGCCACCGCCGAGTCGACCCCACCCGAGAGGGCGCAGAGGACGCGGCCATCGCCCACCCGGGCGCGGATGTCGGCCACCGTCCGCTGCACGAAGGCGCCCGGCTCCCAGGTGGGCGCGCACCGGCAGACGCGGGTCAGGAAGTTGGCGAGGAGCTGCTTCCCGGCCGGGGTGTGGACCACCTCGGGGTGGAATTGGATGCCGTAGCGCCCCATCGGTCCGGCGAAGGCGGCGTAGGGCGAGTTGAGCGAGTGGGCGATGGGGCGGAACCCCTCAGGGAGCCCGGTGATGATGTCGCCGTGGGACATCCAGACGGCGGTCTCGGAGGGGATGCCCTCGAAGATCCCCGTCGCGTCGTCGACGTCGAGCTGGGCGGCGCCGTACTCGCGCCGGCTGGCCGGCTCGACGATCCCGCCCAGGTCATGGGCGAGGAGCTGCATCCCGTAGCAGATCCCGAGGATGGGCAGGCCGAGCGTGTAGATGGCCGGGTCGGGATGGGGCGCTCCCGGCTCGTACACCGACGCCGGCCCGCCGCTGAAGATCAAGCCGCGCGGCGCGCGGCGCCGGATCTCGTCGACGCTCACGGTCCCCGGCACGAGCTCGGAGTAGACATGCGCCTCGCGCACCCGGCGGGCGATCAGCTGGGCGTACTG
>DNAU01000366.1:0-3295 GCA_003491925.1 Chloroflexota bacterium | reverse complement strand
CTCCCGAAGTCGAGGACGAGGACGCTGTCGGGGGCGGAGGGGGTCGGTGGCGCGGCGCCCGCCGGCGAGCTCAGGGCCGGGTCGGAAGCCGGGCTCTGGGCCACGCCTGCGCCCACCCTCAGATACCCATGCCCACGCGCTGCTCGCGCTGCTGCACCTTGCCCTCGGTCTTGATGGCGGGTGCGATCACCATCTCGGTCTCCTGGAAGTCGGCGATGGTGCGGGCGCCGCAGACGCCCATGGCGCTCTTCAATGCCCCCACCAGGTTCATCGACCCGTCATCGACGTGGGCCGGACCGAAGAGGATCTCCTCGAGCGATCCCTTGACCCCGGTGCGGATCCGCGTCCCCCGGGGCAGGTTGGGATCAGGGGTGGCCATCCCCCAGTGATTGCCCCGGCCGGCCGCCTCGCGCGCCGAGGCGAAGACCGACCCGATCATCACGGCGTCGGCGCCCGAGGCCAATGCCTTGGCCACGTCGCCGCCCAGGCGCATCCCGCCGTCGGTGATCACGGCGACCCGCTCGCCACTGCGCCGGAGGTGGTCGTCGCGGGCGGCCGCGCAGTCGCTGGTCGCGGTCACCTGAGGAACCCCGACCCCGAGCACGGCCCGCGTGGTGCAGGCGGCTCCGGGCCCGACGCCGACCAGGAGGCCCTTGATGCCGGTGTCCATCAGCTCCAGCGCGGTGGCGTAGTCGACACAATTGCCGACCACCACCGGGATGCGGAGCTGAGAGGTGAGCTCGCGGAAGGAGAGCTGCTGGTGCGCGCGGCTGACGTGTCGTGCGGTGAGCACGGTGCCCTGGACCACCAGGCAGTCGGCCCCGGCCTCCTGGACGATCCCGGCCCGGCGCTCGGCGCGGGCGGGGACGGTGGAGACGGCGCAGGAGCCGCCGCCCTTCTTGATGTCCTCGATCCGCTGGCCGATCAGCCCATCCTGGACGGGGGCCCTGTAGATTCTCTGGAGGAGGACGTTGACCTCGTCGACGGGCGCGGCCGCAATCTCCGCGAGCACCTCCGCGGGATCCTCGTAGCGGCATTGGACGCCGTCCAGGTTGAGGACGGCCAGGCCGCCCAGACGGCCCATCTCGACGGCGAAGCCGACGTCCACGACGCCGTCCATGGCGGCGGCCAGGAAGGGGATGTCGAGGCTCATGCCGTCGATGCTGAGACCGATCTCGATCTCGTCAGGATCGATGGTCACCCGTCCGGGGACGAGGGCCACCTCATCGAAACCGTAGGCCCGGCGGGCACGCTTGGAGCGCCCCAGCTCAACCTCCATCGCCCCTCTCTACGACCCCCCGGTCGGTCAGCCCCGCGCGGTGATCTTCCATTGGCGAATGGTAGCAGAGCCCCGGCGACCCCCGGCCCCCATCTGGGGGCCTGCGCCATGACGGCACACTACATCTGGTGTCTCAGCGTGTGGTTGCTCACAGAGCGGGTGGGTGGCCGCCCTGAGGCGGTCCGCCCATGCTGGGCTGGAGAGGCCGGCCGGCTGAGCTCAGGTGAGCAGGGCCCGGAGCACTGCGCTCGCCTCCGCGGTGCTGCGCGCCTTCTGACGGAGCGACGCCGCGAGCAGCCGCAACCAGGCCTCGAAGCCGATCTCGTCGGTGAGGCCGTTGAGCACCTGGATCTCGCGGCAGACCAGCCCGTCCCGGGTCATCTCGGCCTCCAGGATGTCGTCGCCGGCGCGGACGGTGAGCCTGCGGACCGGGCGTCTCCGGGCGAACACCGACCCCTCACGCTCCACCTCCACGACATCGGGGAGCGCGGCCGTCAGCTTGGTCGCGAACACCTGGAAGAAGACCCGGATGTCGCGCGATTCCGCGCGCAGCGTGCCCATCAGGGCATCGATCTCATCGTTCAACGGGCCCAGGTCGGTCACGGCCATTCGAGTATAGGAGGCGCGCCACGGGGTCCCCGGGCCGCGCCGGTGTCAGCCGGAGCCGGTGTCAGCCGGAACGGGGCAGGACCGACTCCGGCCGCGCGGCATGGAGGCGGCCACCGGTGGCCACGCCCAGGGTCAGGCGGCCTCGCCGGTCTCGGCGGTGCGGGGCTCCAGGGCCGCGGCGAGGACGTCGTCGACGCGGCTCGCCAGGTGGAACGTCATCGCCTTGCGGACGCTCTCGGGGACGTCGTCGAGGTCCTTCTCGTTGCGCCGGGGCAGGATCACCTCGGTGAGTCCCATCCGGTGCGCGGCCAGCACCTTCTGCTTGACCCCGCCGATGGGGAGCACCAGCCCCTGGAGGGTGACCTCGCCGGTCATCCCCACCGCGCTACGCACCGGGCGGCCGGTGAGCAGGCTGACCATGGCGGTGGTCATGGTCACCCCGGCCGATGGACCGTCCTTGGGCACCGCACCCTCCGGGACATGGATGTGAAAACCCTTGGCGGTCGCCTCGGGGTTGATCCCCAAACGCTCGGCGTGAGAGCGCACGTAGGAGAGGGCGATCTGCGCCGACTCCTTCATGACGTCGCCGAGCTGCCCGGTCAGGGTGAGGCTGCCGTCGGCGCCCCCGGTGGCCGCCTCGACGAAGAGGACGTCGCCGCCCGCCCCGGTGACCGCGAGCCCGGTGGCCACCCCCGGCACCGCCGTGCGCTCCTCGACCTCGTTGTCGAACTTGGGCTTGCCCAGATACTCCCTGATCTGGTCAGATCCGACCACAACTGGGGTCTCCAGGGCGCCGGTGGCGATCCGGGTGGCGACCTTGCGGGCGATCCGGCCCAGCTCGCGCTCCAGGTTGCGGACCCCGGCCTCACGAGTGTGGTCGGTGACCACCCTGAGGACGGCGTCGTCCGAGACCTGCAGCTCAGCCTCGGTCAGGCCCGCCTGGGAGATCTGGCGGGGGAGGAGGTGATCGCGGGCGATGCCCAGCTTCTCCTGCTCGGTATAGCCGTCCAGCCGGATCAGCTCCATCCGGTCGAGCAGCGGCGCGGGAATCGTCTCCGAGACGTTGGCGGTGGGAATGAACAGGACCTCGGAGAGGTCGAGGTCCACTTCGAGATAGTGATCCCGGAAGGTCGTGTTCTGAGCCGGGTCGAGGACCTCGAGCAGCGCCGACGAGGGGTCGCCGCGCCAGTCGGCACCGATCTTGTCGATCTCGTCCAGCATGATCACCGGGTTCTTGGTGCCGGCCTCCTTGAGGGCGCGCACGATCCGGCCCGGCTGGGCCCCGACGTAGGTGCGCCGGAAACCGCGGATGTCGGCCTCGTCGCGGATGCCGCCGAGCGACATCCGGGCGAACTTCCGTCCCAGGGCACGCGCCACCGACTCACCGAGCGAGGTCTTGCCCACCCC
>DNAU01000316.1:5495-5720 GCA_003491925.1 Chloroflexota bacterium | reverse complement strand
GGAGCTGAACTCGAGGATGTCGTTGCTCTCGTAGTTGGCCACGTAGATGTCGCCCGACGAATCGGCGGCTGCGTCTCGCGCGCGGTTGATGGTGCACTTGCCCGTGGAGGAGATGGTCTTCTGCAGGGTGCCCGAGGTGCTGAAGACCAGGATCTGGCTCTTGGTCCCGTTGGCGACGAGAACGATCTGCCCGGAGGGCGTCGTGCTGACCGTCACCCCGATCGG
>DNAU01000316.1:5311-5434 GCA_003491925.1 Chloroflexota bacterium | reverse complement strand
GTGCTGACCGTCACCCCGATCGGGGCACCCGACATCTTGAAGGGCTTCACCAGGCACTTCCCGGTCTGGCTGTTGAGCACGACGATCCGGTTGTTGCCGTTGTCGGCCACGTAGACGTTGCCC
>DNAU01000316.1:0-5256 GCA_003491925.1 Chloroflexota bacterium | reverse complement strand
TGTCGGCCACGTAGACGTTGCCCGACGTGTCGACGCCGACGTCACGCGGCTGCTCAAACTGGGGAAAGCCGGGCGTGGAGCCGCAGGGCGCGCTGCTACCCTCGTTGGCAACGTTCGACGGATTCGTCTGCCAAACCAGGGTCCCACTCGGCGTGTACTCGGCCACCCGGTCGTTGCCGGTATCCGCGACCACCACATTGCCGGCGACGCCGGCCGTCTCGGTGGTCGAGTCGGTGGGCACGATCTCCATCCCCGAGGGGTAGATGGCCGCGTGGCCGGGTCCGCCGAGAGTGCTCACATACGAGGGGGTCAGAGTCCCTGCGGCGATGGCCGCGGTCGACGCCAGGATCAGGAGCAGGCCCGAGAGCGCCAGGGCAGATGGGAGACGCCGGTTCCGGACCGAGCCAGCCAGGGCGGCAGCACCTCGCATCGACATGACCCCCTCCTTTCGTCAGCCCCGAGGATCTGAGCACCCGAGGCGAACCTTCCTGTGACCCCGTTGACAGCCTTCGGCCAAGCCTCCGGGCATGGCAGCCCGCAATACGCCAACACAGTACCGGAGCGCAGGAGGCGAGGCGATCCCCCAATACTGGTGGGGCATCTCCCTCAGACACGGGGTTCTGGATTGGCGCCGATCCGGGCTATGCTCGTTGTCACAAACGGGGTGACGTGGGCTGGCCTGCGCGGGTCGGTGCCCTTCACCGGGGGGAGGGCGATGCACAAGCGCCGCACGGTCCTGGCCGGAACGCTGGCCGTCGGGCTCGGCATCAGCGCGCTGCTGGGCGGACAGGTCGTCGCCGCCGGAGGGACGCTGCCCGCACCCATCTACTCGAGCACCCTGGTGGGCCCGGGCCAGGCGGACATGTACCCGGTCGACGTCACCTCCAACTCCACCGCCGGCCAGAGCTGCACCACCTCCGCCTCCGGCTGCTACTACTTCGTCCTCGACGCCGGCAACTACCGGCTGCTGGCGGTCAACCGGGTCAGCCACGCCATCGACTGGCAGATCGGCGGGATGCAGGGCAACGACCCTCTCCCGAACAGTTCGCCGGGCAGCCTCCCGGTCCAGTTCAGCGACGCCCGGGCGGTCGGCTACGACTCCGCGACCGGCGACGTCTACGTCGCCGACACCGCCAACAATCGGGTCCTGGTCTTCAGCTTCTCCCCCACCTCGGGCTTCAGCTACCTCACCCAGTTCGGCACCAAGGGGACCGGCCCCGGCGAGTTCGACCTCGCCTATGGGGTCGCCGTCGACCCGGTTCACCGCTGGGTCTACGTCACCGACGGCTCGCCTGGCCAGGTGGAGAAGTTCTCGATCGGCACCGGATCCGTCCCCACGTACACCCACCTGACCTCGTTCGGCACCGGCACCCTGAACGAGCCCCGCCAGGTCGAGGTGGCTCCCAACGGCGACGTCCTCGTGACCAACCGGCCGCAGAACAAGAAGCACAGCTACTACTACGTCTATAGCAGCGCTGGGACACTGGAGTTCGGCTTCGGCGTCACCGGGTCCGGGAACGGCGATTTCACCAACGACCCGCGCGGGGTCGCCGTCAGCGCGGACGGCAGCACCGTCTTCGCCACCGACTCGGGTGGCGACAGGGTCGAGGCGTTCACCCTCACCCAGAGCGGTGGCCACTACACCTCGGCCACCTGGTCCTACACCATCCCCAACCCCGGCGGGACGGGAGGGCAGCCCTTCGTCGGGCTGCGCGGCCTGACCACCACCGCCGACAACCACCTGATGGTCACCGACGAGTGGGGCTTCGACCTCCACGAGTTCAGCTTCACCCCGGGGACGACGACCTACGCCTCGACGTACAACAGCTCGCCGACCTCGCCGCCGGTGCCGGGGGTCAGCGCACCCCGGGGCATCCAGGTCACAGCCGGTGGAGAGATCTACGTCATGGACTACTGGAACCAGCGGGTCGAGTACGGAACCCTGGGCTCGGGCGGGACCATCCAGGGCGCACAGGCCTTCGGGGTGAGGGGTGACCCCAACCAGGACGGAGCCATCAACTTCGCCTGGAGCATCGCCCTCCAGCCAGGGACCGGCAACGTCTTCGTCGCCAACCGCGAGAGCAACCAGGTGGAGGTCTTCAGCCCCACCGGGACCACGCTGGCGATCGACGGGACCAAGGGAACGGCCGATGGCGACTTCAGCTTCCCGCAGGGCATCGCCTTCGCGCCCAATGGGGACCTCTACGTCAGCGACACCGGCAACGACCGCATCCAGGAGTTCACCGTCAACTCCAACGACACCCTCGCCTTCGTCGCCTCCTATGGCACCAAGGGCACCGGCTCCGGCGCCCCGAAGGGTGAGCTCAACCAGCCCACCGGCATCACGGTGTCGCCGGACGGCAGCACACTCTGGGTCGCCGACACGCTCAACAACCGGATCCAGAGCCTGTCGCTCTCGTCAGGCACCTGGAACGCGCCGATCACGAGGACCACCGGTTCCGGCAAGCAGACCCCCTTCAACGTCCCCTGGGGGGTGACGGTGGCGCCCGACGGCAGCATCTGGGTCTCGGACACCGGCAACAACCGGCTGGTATCGATGAGCACCACGGGGGCCCTGAACTGGAGCGTCACCGGCGCCCAGCTCGGGGTGCCTGACAACACTGCCGGCACCCAGACGATCTACCCCTTCGCGGTGGCCTTCGGCTCCGGCGACGACGTCTACCTCAGCGACACCTGGAACAACCGGGTCCTGGTCCTCACCTCCTAGTGAGACCGCCCGCCTCATAGGAGCTCGGATGAGACGCAGGCTCTGGCTCGGTGGCCTCTGCGCGGCGAGCGTGCTCGCCGCGCCGGCGGTCCTCGCCTTCCCCTCGGCGGAGGAGGCCGGCGCGGCCACCGCGACGTACCAGCAGACCCTGGGCGGGCCTGGACCGGCCGACATCTACCCCGGAGGCCTCGAGGTCCTGCCGAACGGGGCGCCCAACGCCGGCGACATCATCGTCGCGGACACCGGCAACAACCAGGTCGCCGAGTACACCCCCGGCGGCACCCAGGTCTGGAGGGTCGGCTCGGAAGGCTCCTCGGCGAGCAAGAGCGTGGTTCAGTTCGAGCAGCCGCGCGACGTCGGGGTCGACGCCTCGGGCAACGTCTTCGTGGCCGACAACGGCAATGGCCGCGTGGTCGAGCTGAGCAGCTCCGGCCAGTACCTCAACAAGTGGAAGAGCCTGCCGAGCGGCGCCGCCGCGCCGATCGGCATCACCGTCAGCGACACCACCGCGTCGCTGCCGAACCTGCCCGCCGGCCAGCGGGTCTACGTCTCCGACGGGAACCAGAACGAGATCACGGTCTGGAGCACCTCGGGGACCTTCATCTCCGCCATCACCAGCACCGGCGCCTGCCAGCTCGACCGGATGCGCGACGCGGCCGCCGACGCGGCGGGCAACGTCTTCGTCGCCAACTACGAGGCGAACGACATCCTCGAGTTCAGCTGGAGCGGCACCGCCTGGACCTGCGCCAACAGCTGGGGGACCAAGGGGTCCGGTGACGGGCAGTTCATGAACCCGTACGGCGTCGCGGTCGGCACCGACCCGTTCATCGACGGTGGCAGCCCGGGGGAGGCGATCTACATCGCCGACTCCAACAACGACCGGATCCAGGAGTTCACCCCGAGCGGCGCCTACGTCGCCCAGGTGGGCGGACCGGGCACCGACAGCAAGCCGGGCACCTTCACCCAGCTCCGCCGGGTGGCCGTCGACGCCGACGGCGACATCTGGGGTGCCGACCTCTGGGGCTACCGCCTCGAGGAGTTCGCCCCCAGCTACACGGGCGGGGTGGAGCAGTACACCTACGTCGACACCATCCCCAACCCCATCGTCGCGCCGGGTGACAGCAGCACCTCGGTGTTCAACCAGGTGCGGGAGATCTCCTTCGACAGCGCCGGGGACCTCGTCGCGATGGACACGGTGAACCAGCGGGTGGCGGTGTTCAACCCCACGGGGAGCCTGCTCGGGGTGTGCGGCCAGCGCGGCTTCACCAGCACGGGCGACTTCAACTGGCCACGCGGGGTGGCGGTGGACCCGGTCACCGGTGACTACTGGATCGCCGACACCAAGCAGAGCGACCTGCAGATCCTCGACCCCATCAGCTCCAGCACGCCGTGCGCCGGCGTGGCCGAGTTCGTCAACCAGGGCAGCGCCCTCGGCGACCTCGACTACCCGTACTCGATCACGATCGCGGGCGGCTACGCCTGGGTCGCCGACACTAACAACAACCGGATCGAGTCCTGGAATACGGCCACGTGTACCGCGGACGCCGGGACCTGCAATGCGACCAGCACCTACGGCAGCGCGGGCAGCGGCACCGGTCAGTTCTCGAGCCCGACCGCGGTCGCCATCGACCCCACCACCGGCAACCTCTTCGTGGCCGACAGCGGCAACGACCGCGTGGTCGAGCTGAGCGTCAGCGCCGGAACCGTGACCGGGGTGGTGAACACGTTCACCGGACTCAGCAACCCCTACGGGGTGGCCGCTAACGGGACCTACCTCGCCGTCGCCGAGGACGCCAACCCCGGGGCGGTGGTCGTGCTCAGTGAATCGACCGGGAGCGTGGCGGACACCATCACCGGCGCCGACGTGACCGGCGGTGGGCCGACGACCCTCTTCGACCCGCAGGACGTGGCCTTCGGGCCGAGCGGCAACCTCTACATCGCCGACACCTACAACTCCCGCATCCTGGTGTACTCGCTCGCCGCGGCCTCCCCCACCCCCACGCCGACAGCCACGCCGACGGCGACTCCGACGACCACCCCGACCCCAACCTCCACTCCCACAGCAACGCCAACGCCCACCTCGACGCCAACACCGACCCCCACTCCCACGCCCACCCCGACTCCGATCACGGGACCGCTCTCGGCACCGGTCTACTCGAGCACGCTGGTGGGCCCCGGCCAGGCGGACATGTACCCGGTCGACGTCACCTCCAACTCCACCGCCTCCCAGGGCTGCACCACCTCCGCCTCCGGCTGCTACTACTTCGCCCTGGACGCCGGCAACTACCGGCTGCTGGCGGTCAACCGGGTCAGCCACACCATCGACTGGCAGATCGGCGGCATGCAGGGCGGCGACCCGCCCGCGGGCAGCGCACCGGGCAGCCTACCGGTGCAGTTCAGCGATGCCCGGGCGGTGGCCTACGACCCGGTCACCGGCGACGTCTACGTGGCCGACACCGCCAACAACCGGGTCCTGGTGTTCAGCTTCTCCCCCACCTCGGGATTCAGCTACCTCACCCAGTTCGGCA
>DNAU01000354.1:349-4686 GCA_003491925.1 Chloroflexota bacterium | reverse complement strand
ACCTCTCCTCGGTGATCTGGGTGATCATCGGCTACCTGCTCGTCATCACCCTGCTCGCCACCCAGGTCGGGCGGCTGGGCGACATGTTCGGCCGGGTGCGGATGTACGAGGCCGGATTCATCGTCTTCATCGTCGGCTCGGCTCTCTGCGCGCTGGCCTGGGACGGCTCGTCGATGATCGGCTTCCGGGTGCTCCAGGGGATCGGCGGCGCGCTGGTGACGGCCAACAGCGGCGCCGTGATCGCCGACCTGTTCCCTCCCCACGAGCGGGGCAAGGCGTACGGGTTCAACGGCATCGGCTGGAGCGCCGGGGCGGTCCTGGGCATCGTCCTCGGCGGGGTGATCGTCACCTACCTCTCCTGGCGCTGGATCTTCTGGATCAACGTTCCGATCGGGATCGCGGCGGTGCTGCTCGCGGTCCGCGTCCTGCACGACGTGGGCGAGAGGCGGCGGCATCGCCTCGACGTCGCGGGCATGGTCACGCTCGGGCTCGGGCTCTTCGGGGTGCTCTGGGCGATGACCTCGCTGGCGTCGTCCTCGTTCGACCCGACGATCCTCGGCTACCTCGTCGGTGGCGTCGTCCTCGTCGGCATCTTCGCCCTGATCGAGTGGCGGCAGGCGGAGCCGATGCTCAAGCTCTCCCTGCTCCGGATCCCCACCATGACGCCGTCGCTGCTGGCCTCCTTCTTCCAGGGGCTCGCCAACTTCTGCGTCCTCTTCCTGGTGATCATGTACCTGCAGGGGACGCGCGGCCTCTCGGCGCTCGACGCCTCGCTGCTCCTGGTGCCCGGCTACCTGGTGGGAGGGGCGGTGGGCCCCTTCGCCGGGCGTCTCGCCGACCGCGTCGGGCCCGTGATCCCGGCCACCGCCGGGCTCGCGACCCAGGTGGTGGCGCTCTTCATCTACGCCCAGCTCACGGTGGACACCTCGCTCTGGGTGGTGGTGATGGCGAGCCTGGTCAACGGCCTCGGGGCCAGCTCGTTCTTCCCGGCCAACACCTCGGCCGTGATGAAGGCGTCACCGCCTCAGCTCTTCGGGATCTCGTCGGGGATGCTGCGCACCTTTGCCAATGTGGGCATGGTCTTCTCCTTCTCGATGGCCATCGTGCTGGCGTCGCGGAGCATCCCGCGCCAGCTCGCCTTCGCGATCTTCGTCGGCTCCACCTCGCTGCACGGGCAGCTGGCCACTGCCTTCGCCAGCGGGCTGCATTCGGCCTTCTACGGGTCGATGGGGCTGATGGCGGTGGCGGCCGTCTTCTCCGCCACCCGCGGGGCCCGCGGCCTCCGCTACCAGCCGCACGCCCCTGGGTACGCGGCTCCGGCTGCGCGCCGCCCCACCACCGACTCCGCACCACTGCCGCCGACGCCGCGGCCCGCCGCACCGGGGACTGAACCGCAGGTCGCCCGACCCGGGCGAGACTGAGCCGCACGCCGCCCGAACCGGGCCAGCTCTGGCGCGGTGATCTCAGTTGGGCAGGGTGGTGATGGCCATCTGGCCGGGCTTGGGAACCGCGACCGTGAGCCGTCCTCCGCCCGCGGCCGGCGCGGAGCCACGGGCCCCCACCGTCTCCGGCAGGCGGCGCACCCGCTTCAGCATCCGCGAGAGACCGTCGGCATCGATCGGGCGCGCGAAGTAGAAGCCCTGACAGAGGTTGACGTCGAGGGTGTTCAGCACGTCGGCCTGCTCCAGTGTCTCCACGCCCTCGGCGACGGTGGCGATGGAGAGCGCCCGGCTGAGCTGGGCCACGGTCCGCATCAGCTCCTGGCTCTTCACCGACTCGGTGATGCTGTCGGTGAAGCTCTTGTCCAGCTTGAGGAAGTCGACCGGCAGCTCCCGGAGGTGGCCGAGCGAGGAGTAGCCGGTGCCGAAGTCGTCGATCGACAAGCGTGCCCCGATGGCCTGCAGCCGGTGGAGCGCGGTGGAGAAGTAGTCGATGTCCCCCATCAGCACGGACTCGGTGATCTCGAGGCGGAGCAGCTTTGGCTCGATGCTCGTCGCTGCGATCAGTTGCTCCAGGGCCTGGGTGAACGTGCGAGACCGGAGTTGCACGGCGGAGACGTTGACCGACAGCGTGCAGGCCGCCAGTCGGGGGCCTGCACGGCTCCAGCGTGCGAGCAAAGCGCAGGCCCGTTCGAGCACCCATTCGCCGATCGGGACGATGAGCCCGCACTCCTCGGCAATCGGGACGAAGTCGGCCGGGCTGATCGTTCCCCGCTCCGGGTCGTGCCACCGCAGGAGCGCTTCGGCGCCGACGAAGCGCTCCTCTGCGATCGACCACACGGGCTGGAAGACGAGCGCGAGCTCGTCGTTGTCGAGTGCGCGACGCAGGCCCGCCTCGACGGTGGAACGCCGTTCGGCCTCGGCCCTCAAGGTGTCGTCGAACACCTCGTAGCGTGCCCGGCCTCGATCCTTGGCCCGGTACATGGCGAGGTCGGCGTCGCGCAGCAGCTTGTCGGCGCTCTCGCCCGCTCCGCCGGTGGCGATCCCGATCGACGCCGTCACGTGCACCTCCTCGCCGTCGACCTCGAACGGGGTACTGAACGAACTCAAGGTGTGCTCGGCGATCTTGGTCGCATCGGTCGCGACGTGGAGCTTCTCGCACACGACGACGAACTCGTCGCGGCCGCTGAAGCGGCCCACGGTGTCCGCACCGCGCGAGCGCTCCACCAGCCGCTTCGCTACGGCCATCAGCACCGCATCGCCCCGATCGTGGCCCCGCGTGTCGTTGAAGAGCTTGAACCGGTCCAGGTCCACAAAGAGCACGGCGACCAGTGCGTGATCGCGGGCGCCACGCGAGAGCCCCTGCTCGATCCGGTCCATCAACAGCACCCGGTTCGGCAAGCCGGTGAGGGGATCGTGCAGGACCTCGTGCTCGAGGCGCAGTTCCGCCGCCTTCTGCTCGCTGATGTCACGAATGATGCCCTCCACGCCGATGACTTGCCCGCTCGCACCACGCACGGTGTTGAGGCGCTGGCCGACCCAGATGCTGGAACCGTCCTTGCGCACGAGCTCCACATCGCCGGCCTTCTCGACCTGGCCGGAGAGCATCCGCTCCAGCCGGCGGCCACGTTCGGCGGGATCGACCAGGCGGTCGATGAGGTCCGGCTGCGCGTAGAGCTCGTCCGGCGTGTACCCGGTGATCGCGACCGATGCCGGGCTCACGAACTCGAAGGCGGGATCGGGGAGGATCCGGTAGTGGAAGATGAGGTCCCGCGAACTCTCGGCGAGCAAGCGGAGCCGGCGCTCGATGCCCCGTACCTTCTCTTCGGCCTCGTGGCGGTCCGTGATGTCCTGCACGACGCCGGTCATCTCGACCAGCGTCCCGCTCCCGTCGGCCACGACGTCTGCCACCTCGAGGACCCACCGTTGCGTCCCGTCCGGGCGCACGATCCGATATTCGTGCTCGAAGCGATCTCCCCGGGCGATCGCCGAGAGCTGGGCCGCTCGGACGCGCGGCAGGTCCTCGGGGTGGACCCGCGCGAAGAAGTCCGCCGTGGTCAGGTTGGACCGTTCGGCGATCCCGAAGATCCGGAACGTCTCACTCGTCCAGGTCGACGGTGCGTCCAGGGCGGCGCCGGAGATCCACCCGCCGATGCGCCCGACTCGCTGAGTTCGCTCGAGCAGTGCCCGGCTCGCCGAGAGCTCGCGCTCGCGCCGCCTGCGCTCGGTGATGTCGTGCAGGATGGCGGAGACCCCGACGATCGAGCCGTCTGGGGCGAAGATCGGCGAAAGGCTCACCGAGATCTCGATCATCGTGCCGTCGCGCCGTGGCCGCAACGTCTCGTGCTGGCTGATGCGCTCCCCGGCCGCCGCCTTGGCGAACAATCGCTTGAAGTCCTCGAGCGCGTCGCCCACCATGATCTCGCCATAGAAGCGACCGACCATCTCGGCGGCGCTGTAGCCGTAGAGGCGCTCGGCGCCCTGGTTCCAGCTTGTCACGTACCCGCGCAGGTCGACGCTGACGATGGCGTCCTCCGCGCCCTCAACGATCGCGGCGAGCTGCGCTCGAGCCTGCTCCGAGCGTTGCCGGTCGGTGACATCGCGGGCGATGCAGGAAATCCCGACAGCCAGTCCGTCGGAGGAGCAGATCGGTGAGATCGTCAGCGAGACCGCCACGTCGGAGCCATCCTTGCGAATCCGCGTCGTCTCCAGGTGGTCGACCCGTCCGCCTTGCGCGAGGCGGCCGCTGAGCATCGAGAACTCCTCATGCAGTCCTTCGGGCACGATCATCTCGATGCTCTGACCGATCGCCTCGGTCGCCGTCCAGCCATACAGACGTTCGGCCGCGGGGTTCCAGCTCATGATCGTGCCGTCGAGGCGCTGCGAGACGATCGCGTC
>DNAU01000354.1:0-304 GCA_003491925.1 Chloroflexota bacterium | reverse complement strand
CTCGAGTCGACGACGGCGGCGAGCAGCAGGGGTGCCGAGAACTCCTCTGGCAAGCCGGAGAACTCCGCGGATCCGTCAAAGCTCATCTCGCCCCACCACGACTCAGTTGTCCAGCCGCCATCAGGCCTCGCCATCTCCTAGGCGAGGTGCTCCGGAGAAGAACATCACCGCAGGCCGGCCTAGACACCCGCGTCGCCTGCGAATGGACAGATGCGTCTCCAGCACGCGACGCCCGAGCGGGAGAGGCGCTGTGTACCGCCAACGCTGCGACGAACGCCAACACGGTGATGAGAGCCAGACGACT
>DNAU01000064.1:4961-11194 GCA_003491925.1 Chloroflexota bacterium | reverse complement strand
TTTCGCGGCGGAAAGGGCGTGGCCACGGGCTTCGGCGTCTTCCTCGTTGCCGCTCCAACTGCGGCGCTGGCCGCCATCGACGCGGCACTTGACTCCCGGCCCAGCGCCATCCAGCTGACCACCGGCAGGCTCGGCGACGGCGGGCATGCCGTCGGCGTCGGGGGAACCGTCGATGGCGTCCAGGCCATCGAGATCGTGGTGGTCTGGCGAGTCGACAACCTGATCGACAGCCTGGTGGCTGAGGGCCGGCTCGGGGGGCTGCAACTGGGCCAGCTCCTCCCCCTCGCGGCCACCCAGACCGCCGACGAGGCCGGCGGCTGAGCCGCGATCAAGCCGTCTGGGCCTGAAGCGGGCCGCCCAGCGGGCGGCCCTCCCGGAGGAGGCGGAGGATCTCCGCCGCGGGCACGGGGCGGGAGAAGAGGAACCCCTGGTACGCGTCGAGTCCCTGAGGCTGGAGGCGGCTGAGCTGCTCCTCGGTCTCGACGCCCTCCGCGATCACTCGGAGCCCGAGGTTCCGTCCGAGAGTGACCAGGGCGTGGAGCAGAGCGCTCGGGTCGGCCGCGGGGTTGACGTCGTCCTCGAGCAGGAAGCTGCGGTCGATCTTGATGGTGCTGATCGCCAGCCGGTGCAGCTTGCCCAGGTTGGAGTAGCCGGTGCCGAAATCGTCCAGCGAGATGGTCACGCCGAGACGGGCCAGCTCGCCGAGCACATCCGCAGCGGGGCGCGAGTCCCCCATGGCCGCGGACTCGGTCACCTCGAGCTCCAGCAGGCGGGCCGGAAAGCCGGTCTGCTCCAGGCAGTCGAGCACGACGCCGACCAGGCTGTGGTCCCTCAGCTGGTGGGCCGAGACGTTGACCGCCACCCGGACCTCGCCCAGTCCCTCGGATCGCCACTGGGCGGCCTGACGAACAGCGCTGCGGAGCACGAAATGGCCGATCTCACCGATCAACCCGATCTCCTCAGCGACGGGGATGAATCGCACCGGCGGAACGCTACCGAGCACGGGATGATGCCAGCGGGCCAGGGCCTCGAGCCCCACGATGCGGTGCGAGTACGCATCCACCTCGGGCTGGAAAGCCACGCTGAGCTCACCGCGGGCAAGGGCGAGGGGGAGCTGCTGCTCGATCAGCAGCCGGTCCTCGGCCTCCCGTGAGAAGGAGGGCTCGAAGCGGGCCAGATGCTCGCTCATGGTCCGCCCGGCGTGCTGGGCGATCGCCGCGTGGCGCATCACCGTGGTCGGGTTGTTGCCGTCGAGGGGCGCCACGGCGATGCCCACGGCCGCGCTCAGGCGGAGGTCGGCGGCGAATCCCGTGCAGGGCGCGGCGACGGTGGCGATGATCGAGCGGGCCATGTGAACCGCCTCGGCGGGGAAGACCAGCCCGGGAAGGAGGACGGCGAACTCGTCGTCGGACCACCGGGCGACGACCCAGGTCGGCGGCGCCTCGGCCACCGCGCCCGGCTTCGCCGCCCGCTCGGGACGGCGCCCGGCGACCCCGACCGCCGCCTCGACGCAGTCGGCGATGCGCCGCGCCATCTCGCAGACCAACTGGTCGCCCGCCTCGTGCCCAAGGGTCTCGACCACGGCGCGGAGGCGGTCGAGGGCCACCAGGAGGACGGCGGTGAAGCTGCCCGCGCCACGGCCGGCGGTCAGCTCGGAACCCAGCCGCCAGCGGAAGGTCGAGGCGTTGGGGAGCCCGGTGAGCCGGTCGTGCGCGGCGTCGAAGTCCCGCTCGGCGGCAATCCGGTCGCGCTCCTCGGTCCAGCGGGTCACGTCGACGCCCACCGACGTGATCGAGGTCGGGCGCCCCTCGTTGTCAAGGCTCGGGGTGGCCGACCAGGCGATCACCCGGACCCGCCCGTCGCTGGTCCGGAGGGGCGCCTCGACACAGCCGGCCGGGTCCCTCCCGTTCACCGCACGATCGAAGGCATGGACCACGCGGCGACGATGCTCGGGGGGGATGAGGACCTCATGCCAGATACGACCGCAGACGTCGCCCCAGCGCCAGCCGCCGAGAGTGAGGAGGTCGCCGTTGGCGAAGGCGAGCCTGCCGTCGGCATCGGTGATCATCGCGAGGACGATCTGCCGCGCCTCAGCGCGCTCATCCCCTCCGCCCGCCTCCGGGCGGCGCCGCGGATCTTCTGCAAGCATCCCGCGCGACCTCTCCGACTTGTGCCAACCTTTCCCCGGACGTCCGGCCGGGGTATCGGCGGTATCGTCGCCTGGACGGATAGGGGTGATGGACGCTTTCAGCCAGGCTGGGACGTCCAGGAGACAGCAACGTCATCGTCACAACACCGACCGTCCCGGTGTGACGGCCCGTGGCAGGAAACGCGCTCGCCACGGCCCCTCTCTGGCCGGCGCGGATCCGCGGAAGGTGGGACACCGTCCCGCATGATCGGACCGTCCGGGTGGCCCCTCACTTAGTGGCCCCTCACTTAGAGGAGAGGAGGGGCGAGCCGCGGCGCCCGCCCGGGGGTGGGAGCGGTGGCCGGCCCACCCCGCGAGGGCTGGGAGAGGCCGAGCCACCTCGGAGAGGGGTGGGAGAGCGGACCGACCCCCGGGAGGGAGGGGCGGCTCCGCCGGCCAGGCAGGGAACTGGTCGACCGGCCGCGACGCCGGGCATCGACATCGCGCGGCCGTCCGGTTCCGTGACGGGCGGGTTCGACTGACCGGGAACGGATCAGACGTATCGCTCGCGTTCACGGCTTCCCCTGAACCCCGTTACCTCCCTGTGGCCGGCTGCACAGCCGTTTCGTCGGATCGGCCCCCCTAGCCTGCCCCTTGCCGTCTAGTGCATTTGACCTATCTGGCTAGAGCGGTCGATACATCTGAAGGAACGAGGATCATGGAAATCCGCAAGAGCAAGCGATCGCTCCGCGTGGCCCTGGTGCTGGGCACCGCCGTGGCCGGCACCGCCCTGGTCGGCTGGGGCGGGTTGGCGGCATGGAACGCCTACACCGAGAACGCCGGCAACAGCGTGGCGGCGGGCACCCTCGCCCACGCCAACGGCCTGAGCTGCGTCTCGAGCCTGGGCGTCATCCCCACCAGCGGCACCGGCTGGTGCGCCGCGACGATCTCGGTCTCCAACGCTGATCCCGCGACCTGGACCGGTTCCACCAACACCATCATCATCGCCAACACCGGCAGCCTCAAGAGCACCTTCACCCTCAACCTGCCGGCAGCGGCGTCGGGCGGCCTCTGCGCCGACCTCACCCTCAAGGTGACCGACCTCAACTCCACCGCGCCGGACACCGGCACGGTAATCAACACCACCGCCCTCAACAGTGCCGGCCTGACGACTCCGGTCAGCCTGTACAGCAACGCCTCGACCCCCAGCCTGAGCTGGACCGGCGGTGGAGTGGCCGGCACCGGCACCGGCGCGACCGCGGACACTTTCAGCGTGGCCATGACCCCGGGCACCGGGTTCGCCAGCGACTACGCCGACCAGGGCACCAGCTGCACCTTCGGCCTGCTCTTCACCCAGACGGCGGCCTGATCCTCCTGACGCCCCAGAGAGGCCGGGCAGGGCAACCTGCCCGGCCTTTCGCTGTCCTCCCGGCCCCGAGCGCCGTGGGTCGCATAACCGGTCACACCGGTCGATCGTGTTACAGCGGTGGAGGGCTCCGTGACCCGGCTGTGGCCGGTTCCGCAACGGTTCCGTGGCAGCTCCCCCCTACGCTGGCCAGAACCGCCTAGTGCATTTGAACTACTTGGCCGGAACGGCCAGACGGCCTGAAAAGGAACGAGGATCATGGAAATTCGCAAGAGCAGGCGATCGCTCCGCGTAGCCCTGGTGCTGGGCACCGCCGTGGCCGGCACCGCCCTGGTCGGCTGGGGCGGGTTGGCGGCATGGAACGCCTACACCGAGAACGCCGGCAACAGCGTCGCCGCCGGCACACTGCTGCACAACAACTACGTCACCTCCAACTGCGCGTCCGTCATCGGCGTGGCCCCGGTAGGCACCGGCCCCGGTTGGTGCTCAGCGATGATGACGATCACCGGCGCGGACCCCGTCAACAACGTCCTGCCGGCCACCGGCGTGGTCAAGATCGACAACACCGGCACCTTGCAGAGCACCTTCTCCATGAGCATGCCGTCGGCGCCGAGCGGAAGCCTCTGCGGTGACCTCACCCTCAAGGTGACCAGCCTCTCCACCGGAGCCCCCGGCACCCCGTACGCTGCGACCGCCCTCAGCACGACCATGGGCGCTACCGCCGTGGACAACGACGCCGGCACCCCGAGCGCGCTCTGGTCGCCCAACGGCACTGCCGGGACCGGCACCGGCGCGACCGGCAACACCTTCACCTTCACGGTGGCGGCCGGGACCGGCTTCGCCACCAACTACGCGGACGCAGGACAGAGCTGCACCTTCAGCATCCTCTTCACCCAGACGGCCGCCTAACTCACCGACACGATCCCCGAGAGGCCGGAGCAGGTTCCCCTGCTCCGGCCTCTCCACGTCCCTCCCCCTCCCCTCTCGGACCTTTGCGGGCTCGAGGTGAACGGAACAGACGGGGCTAACGCATCACCGATTCAACCTCAACCCGTTACCCGGCTGTGGCGGGATGGGGCAGGGTTTCGTGAGATCGACCCCCCTAGGCTGACCCAGTCACGTCTAGTGCATTTGAACTATCTGCACTGAACGAGCAGAACCTCAGATAGGGGAACGAAGATCATGGAAACCCGCAAGAGCAAGCGATCCCTCCGGCTGGCCCTGGTGATGGGCGCGGCCGTGGCCGGCACGGCCCTGGTCGGTTGGGGCGGGTTGGCCGCATGGCAAGCTTACACCCAGAACGCCGGCAACGCCTTCGCGGTCGGCACCCTGACCCACACCAACACCGCCGGCGAGTCTGTCATCTGCGGCTCGACCAACATCGTGGGGGACGCGTCGAGCAACTGCGCGGTCATCGTCAGCGACATGGCCCTGACGTCAGAGTTCAATGGAACGAGCGGGACGGTGACGATCAAGAACACCGGCTCGCTGGGTAGCACCTTCCAGATGTCGATGCCCGCGGCTCCGGGCCCTGTCCAGAGCGGCGACGGCAACCTTTGCGGGTACCTCACTCTAACCGTGACCGACAACGAGACCCCGCACCAGACTCCCTATGAGACGGCGCCCCTCAGCACCCAGATGGGGCCGACCGATCTCCTCGCCAGTAACGGCGACGGCACGTCCGGCTCCCCCTGGGTGTACGGTGACAGCGGCACCTACACCTTCGCGGTCGGTGCCGTCAGTGGCTTCGGCAGCAACGACGACGTCCTGGGTTCGAGCTGCACCTTCGACATCCTCTTCACCCAGGCCAGCGCGTAACCCTCATCGCCATGATCTGAGGGGGCCGGGGAGAGCGCCTCTCCCGGCCCCTTTCTCTTCCCCGATCCATACAGGGCAGACGCGGCACCGCCCTCACCAAGCGCGCCGCAGCCACCGCCTCGGCCACAACACCGAGGCGGGGCGCCCACCACATCTTCTTGGAGGTCTCCCATGTCCATCGGCCGACAGCGTTCCGACCGCAGGCAGCTGCGCGCGGGGATGGTCTTTGTCCTGGTGCTGGCCGGCACTGCTCTGATCGGATGGGGCGGGTTGGCGGCATGGCAGGCCTACACCCAGAACAACGGCAGCACCGCCAGCACCCTGGGCGTCCACATGTCCAACACGGCCACCGTGTCGCTCGGCACCCCGAAGACCTGCACCGACCAGGCCGGGCCCTGCGGCCTCATATTCGACGCCTCTGGGATCGAGCCAGGCTGGGGCCCCAACGCGGTGGGCACGGTGACGATCACCAACACCGGCAGCGAGTCCTCCACCTTCGGCCTCTCCCTGGCATCGGCCGTCGTGACTGGCGATGACACCAGCTGGAACTCCAGCCTGGACAACACGCTCTGCGGGGACCTGTCGCTGACGATCAGCGGTCTGAACACCACCAACCCCACGGTGTACTCGGGTCCGCTCTCAGCTCTGCCCTCGACGAACATCTCCGACAGCGGCAGTAACGGCACCTGGGTCACCGGTGCCAGCAACACCTTCACCTTCAGCCTGAGCTTGCCAGCCAGCGCTGCGCACCTCAGCACCGATGAGGACTCGACCTGCACGGCGGCCTTCACCTGGAGCCAGAACGGAGCCTGACAGCCCCTGAGCGTCCTTGAGGGGGACGGTGGCCCACCCACCGTCCCCTTCTCCGCTCCCCACTCGACCGCCGCATCGGGTAACCCCGACCGGCGGTCGTGCCGTCTC